>DATEOP010000358.1:0-6472 GCA_035274065.1 Burkholderiaceae bacterium | reverse complement strand
GAAGTCTCCAGTAGAAGTTTTCCGCTCGTGAGCGGAACGATTACGTAATCGTATTCATGACGGTGCCAGCCCGTCTCGGCGCCGGGCGCGAAACGCCATTCGGTCACCTTGACACGCTCGTTATCGGTTTGAACAGTTGGGACTGCGCTCTCGCGAACGGGGGCCACCGGGTCTCCTTCCCTCAGGGGTGCTGCACTACTTTCACTTCGATAACTCGCGCTCAAGCTTCACGAGATCGCCTCGGTAAGTGGCTTGGCCGACGTAAATAACGGTGTCCGCTTGGTCGCGGATAACGCGGCGCATGATTCCGACAGGCGACCCCACCGGAATTTCGAGCAGCGATGCATCTTCGAGATCGGCAGTTTCGATGGTCAAGCACTGGCGCATGCTCTTGATCTTCACGTTCGGCAACGAGTCCAAAACCACAATGACCATTTCCGTCTCGAAACGGCGCGCGCACTTCGCATAGAGGCGTCGATCCACATACAGATCACTCACGGCGTAGGCCACTTGATTGGCCGAATGAACGCGCCGCATGTGGCGATAACCGGGAGCGGGATATCCATCTTCCGCCGTCAGCGCAGGCATGGCGATCGGCTCGCGGACCTTCAGGGGACGCGGCTTGCTGCGACCCCACATCTGTATCAGCGTTTCCCAGTTCGACTCGAGTTTGAGCCATCGCTTGTCTGAAGCATCGGCTGCGACAAACGTACCGCGACCCTGATGCCGGTCGATCAACCCCTTCTGCTCGAGCAGCTTGAGCGCCTGCCGAACAGTGACAACCGCCACGTCAAAAGCCTGCGAGAGGGCTTCGATTGAAGGAAGACGCTCACCTCGAACCCAGTCGCCGCCGTCGATTCGCTTCTGAAGAAGCGCCGCTACCTGCTCGTAAAGCTTGCCAGGCGAGGTTTTTAGCGCAATCGCGGCGACTCGAGCGTCATTCATTCTAAAGATGATAGGAGTGCAGCAGTGGACTCGTCAACGCCGTAGGGGATTACCACAGGAAACTGCCGGAAGGAGTTGACAAACAGTGAGGCCGTCAGTCATTCTATTTACAGTAGGACTCCACTGAACACTGTCCCGAAGTCATGGCAACGAAACTCGTCAATCTGAACGCGGACATGGGAGAGTCATATGGCCGCTATTCACTCGGCAACGACGAAGCGTTGATCCCATTCGTTGCAACGATTCATGTGGCGTGCGGATATCACGCAGCGGATCCCGGCACGATGCTGCAGTCAGTTCGCCTCGCGAAGCGTTTCAATGTCGAACTCGGCGCACACATTTCATACCCGGATTTGATGGGCTTCGGTCGGCGTCGGATGGGTCTATCCGAGTCCGAAGTCTTCGAAATCAGCGTCTACCAAATCGGAGCACTGCTGGGATTCTGTCGCGCAGAAGGTGTGCGGCTGAACCACGTTAAGCCACACGGCGAGCTTTATCTGACCGGTGTGAAAGACCCCGCGACGGCCCGGGGGATCGTACGTGCGGTCAAAGCAGTCGACCCCGATCTAATTCTCGTTATGGCGGGACCGCTCGTCGCGGAGGAGTGCGATCGCTCCGGCGTCGCAATGATTCACGAAGGATATGTCGATCTCGACTACAACCGGGACGGTTCGCTGGTACTCGAGAGGGCAAAGATCGGCCGCGACGCTGAGTCGATTGCTCGCATAGCGTTGGAGCTTCTTGAAAAGCAGGGCCGGCCGGCTGTCGACGGCACTTGGCTTCCCGTGCCGACGCAATCGATCTGCCTGCATGGCGATGGTCCGAATGCGATTGACCTCGCTCGCACTGTTCGTCAACGAATCATCGAGGCTGGGTACGTCATCGCGGGCACTCGCAAGCTGCTTGCCGAACGAACCGAGCACTCGCGTGTTCACTGAAATCCGGGCTTGAAAGACCGATAAGGAGACAAGGATGGGAAAAATGTTTGCTCGATTGTCGCTGCCGCTGGTGGCCAGCGTGTTGTTCGCGCTGCTCCCCGAGTCTGCGCTGGCGCAAAAGATTCGAATTTTCGCTGGCTCGAGCCCGATATTTGCGCCGGCGTTCATCGCCGATCAAAAAGGATTCTTCAAGGCCGAGGGGCTCGACGTGCTGGTTCGACCGTTTACCAGCGGCGCTGAGGCGACGGAAGGTTTTCGATCGGGAGCCGCCGATTTCCTGGTGGCGAGCGACGTACCGCTGCTGTACCTGCTCGTTGGCGGAGACACGGTGATGTTGGCGCAATTCTCCGCAAACCCCGACATGCTGGTGATTGTGGGACCAAAGAGTTCCACCAATGCCGCCGATCTGAAAGGCAAAAAGATCGGCTTGGTAACCAAGTCTGCGTCCGAATATCTGCTGAACAACTATTTGAAGCGGGCGGGACTCGGCGTTGGCGACGTCGAGCGCGTTCACCTGGCACCGTTTGATCAGGTTCCGGCGCTCGCGCGCGGCGACGTTTATGCATTGTCATCGTGGAAGCCATTCGATCTGAAGATCACCGAGCTGACGGGTGACAAGTATCAGGTCGCAACCAACAACGGCCAGGAAAAGTACGTTCTGTTCTCCGGAATCGTCGCCAAGCGCGACTTCGTGGCGAAGAACGCGGCCGACACCGAGAAGGTGGTCCGTGCTCTGGTGAAGGCCTCGCAGTGGCTCGCGACCGCGGACGCAAAGACGCGCGGCGAGGCACTTGGCGCATACCTGAAAACGGACGCGAAGGACGTGCAGCATGTAATCGCCAACAACTCGTGGGATTTGAAAGTCACTCCGGCGTTCAAATCGACGATGGTCGACATCGAGGACTTTCTTGCCAAACAGGGATTGATCAAGACTCGGGTCAACTGGAACTCGGCCTATGACTGGTCATTCTTGAAGAAAGTGGATCCGAGCCTGGTTCCGTGACAGTTGAGCCGCACCGCCATCAGCCCTGGAGCGAACTGCGCATCGACCGCGTCAATAAGCGGTTTGGCTCAGGGCCGCTGGTACTAAAGGACATTGATCTTCGGATCGAGAAAGGCAGCTTTCTTTGTGTCCTTGGTCCGAGCGGCTGCGGCAAAAGCACGCTGCTCGACATGCTGGCGGGATTCGAGCGACCCACGACAGGTGTCGTCAGCTACGACGCCCGTCCTATCTTGGCCCCAGGCCCCGATCGCGTCGTTATCTTTCAGGACATCGGCAACGCGCTGTTTCCGTGGCTCACTGTGCAGGAGAACGTGGAGTTCGGACTGAAGGCGATGCCGGCCGGAAAACGGCACGCGTTGTCTCGCGAGGCTATCGAACTCGTTGGCTTGGCGGGGCACGAAGCAAAGTTTCCTTCTGAGTTGTCGGGTGGCATGAAACAGCGCGCGCAGATTGCGCGCGGACTCGTCATGGATCCCGAAGTTCTGCTGATGGATGAGCCGTTTGGTGCGCTGGACGCTTTCACCCGACAGAAGCTGCAATTGGAACTGAAGGCACTGTGGGCGCGCACCGGCAAGACGATCGTCTTTATCACCCACGATTCGGCCGAGGCCGTGACCCTGGCGAGCGACATCGTCGTGCTTTCCTCCGGTCCCGAGGCGCGCGTTCTGGATTCGTTTCGCCCTGCGCTCGACGATGGCGCTAGCGGCCCTGCAGATCCTTCATGGTTGCTCGCGCATCAGCGATTGCGCTCGTGCGTCGAGCGAGCTGCCGCGTAGTTGCGTCCGCCTATGACCCTGCTGCGAGTCGCCGTCACTGCTCTGTTTGCGGTGCTGATCTGGCAGTTGCTCGCATGGTGGATCGATTCGCCGCTGCTGTTACCCACACCGGCCAAGGTGTTGCAGAACGCACTTGTACTGTGGAACAACGGCGAACTCTCTGCGCACGTCCTTGCGAGCTTGAGCCGCCTGCTGGTCGGCTTGGTGATCGGCGTTCCGCTCGGGGCCGTCGTCGGATGCGCGATGGGATGGTCCGGAAGCTTCGACGCGGTATTGAATCCGTACGTGCGCTTCTTCAACGCAATTCCGGCGCTCGCACTCGTTCCATTTAGTCTTCTTTGGCTCGGTGTCACCGAGGCATCGCGATACGCGTTGCTCGTCTACACGATCTCGCTGGCGGTGCTGTTAAGCGCAAGGCAAGGCGTCCGCACCGTTCCGCCGATTCGGATCAAGGCCGCCGCGACACTCGGCGTGACGAGAGCCGGTGCGCTGTTTCGAATCGTGATCCCCTCCTGCTTTCCAGCCATCCTCGCCGGCGTTCGAACCGCTCTCGGGTTAGGCGTAATGGTGATCGTCGCCGCGGAAATGCTCGGCGCCGATAGCGGCCTTGGCTACCTGATCATGCAGGCACGTTCGCACTTCAACATGGCGAATCTTTTCGTCGGCGTTATCGGGTTGGGATTGCTGAGTCTTGGACTGGACCGCCTGTTCGTTGTCATCGTCGACTATGCATTGCCCCGCTGGTCGTCACAGCGTCGCATCTGATGACAAAGAGCCAACGGTCGCGTCGGATTTACTTGAGTGCAGTAGCCATAGCGGCAGGTTTGATCGCATGGGAGTTCGTTGCGCGATTGAGCCAATCGCCAGAGCTGTTGCCGCCGCCGACAGCGGTGGCCGTTACGTTTTGGGAAATGCTGCGATCGGGCCAGATTGCGAAGGCGGTCCTCGACAGTGGCTCTCGCATCGTTATCGGTTATCTGATCGGCGCATGCGCCGGCGTCGTGACAGGATTGATTCTTGGCCGCGTTCGCGCTGCAAACGACACAATCGGACTGATCTTTGAGTTCTTAAA
Organism: Burkholderiaceae bacterium; assembly: GCA_035274065.1. GTDB lineage: Bacteria > Pseudomonadota > Gammaproteobacteria > Burkholderiales > Burkholderiaceae_F > JACCZX01. The sequence continues at coordinate 1,738 of DATEOP010000358.1, read as the reverse complement.
GGGAATTCCCCCGATCGCGCTCGTACCCCTGGCCGTGATCTGGTTCGGAATTGGCGAGACGCCGAAGATTGCGGTGATCGCTTACCTCGTATGGATCGTGGTGGCGATCAGCACGGCGGTGGGGGCGAGCGAAGTGCCGCGTTTGAGGATTCGCGCCGGCGCATTTCTCGGACTTTCGCACTTCGCAGTATTCGTTCGAATCGTGCTGCCGTCGTGTCTGCCATACATTGTCGCGGGGCTACGCAGCGCAATCGGATTTGCATTTGTCGCGCTCGTCTCGGCCGAGTTGATCGCGGCGAACAGCGGGATCGGGCAGATCATCATGGACTCGCGCTTCTCGCTGCAAACCACCCGCATGATTGTCGGGCTGCTAATGCTCGGAGCGTTGGGCGCCTTGACGCAAGCCTTGTTCGATTTATTCATCGCGCGATTCAAGATCGCATCGCGCTTCTGACCGTGAAAACACCCATATGACCAATGCAGAAATTGCCAGACGTCGCGCGGCAGCTGTTGCGCGCGGGTTGGGTGTGGCCTCTCCAATCGCTGTGCAGCGTGCTTCGAACGCCGAACTGTGGGATGTCGAGGGTCGACGCTATATCGATTTCGCCGGAGGCATCGGTGTAGTTAACACCGGTCATCGCCACCCACACGTCATTGATGCGGTTCGCGCTCAATTGGAAGCCTTCACGCACGCCAGCATTCAGGTCTCGAGTTACCCCAACTACATTGAACTGGCTGAGGCGCTGAATCGACTGGCGCCCGGGCCGCTTCCGAAAAAAACTCTGCTGGTCACGACTGGCGCTGAAGCGATCGAGAACGCGGTGAAGATTGCGCGGTTCAGTACCGGTCGACCCGCTGTCATCGCGTTCAGCGGAGCATTTCACGGCAGAACCATGTTCACGCTGGCGCTGACGGGCAAAGTGAAGCCGTACAAGCTGGGCTTCGGCCCGTTGCCGGGGGATGTCTATCACGTCCCGTTTCCAGCGGACTCGCGCGACAGCGTTGACAAGTCCGTCGATGCATTGGATGAACTCTTTCGCAGCGATGTAGATCCAGCCCGCGTGGCGGCGATCGTGATCGAACCAGTGCAAGGTGAAGGTGGTTTCAACATCGCTCCGTTTTCATTCCTGCACCGTTTGCGTGAGATCGCCAATGGCCACGGAATGTTGCTGATTGCCGACGAGATTCAGTCTGGCTTCGGTCGCACCGGCCGGTTCTTCGCGATCGAACACAGCGGTGTAGTCCCAGATCTGATTGCATCGGCAAAAAGTCTGGCAGGTGGCTTTCCACTCGCGGCGGTTATCGGTCGTGCCGATGTGATGGATTCGGTTCCAGTAGGCGGACTCGGCGGCACCTATTCGGGCAATCCAGTCAGTTGTGCCGCGGCGCTGGCTGTGATCGAGGTGATCGAAAAAGAGAAATTGCTCGAGCGCAGCGTGGAACTCGGGCGACACATGGTGCGGCGTCTCGAAGAAATGCAACGCGAGCGGCTGGACATAGCGAACGTCAGAGGCTTGGGGGCGATGGTGGCCTTTGACGTCGTCACCGCTCGAGGAGAACAACCTGACGCCCAACGTGCAGCATCGATCATCACGGCCGCAGCGAACCGGGGGCTCATCGTGCTCGCCTGCGGGACTCATGGGAACGTGATTCGAATTCTGGTACCGCTGACGGCTTCGAACGACATCGTCGACGAAGGCCTGGATATCCTGCGCGCCGCTTTGGCCGACACCGATCC
>DATEOP010000357.1:0-2061 GCA_035274065.1 Burkholderiaceae bacterium | reverse complement strand
CGTATTGCTGCTTCGGCGGACGCCGTATATAACGCGAGCACCTTGGCCTGCTCCGGGGTTCCAAAAGCCTTTGCGTACGGCTCGGTATACAACTCGACTCGATCCGCACCCGCGGTCGCGGCATATTGCATCGCCTCTGGCGAGGGATCCATAAAGAGGCTAACGCGAACACCCAACGATTTTGCGCGCTCGATGAGCGGACGCAGATCATCGACCTGCTCGGGCAAGTTCCAGCCATGATCGGACGTGAACGCGCCCGACTCATCCGGAACGAACGTGCACTGCTGTGGCCGCACCTGCTGCACGTAGTCGAGCAGCCCGTGCGCCGGATTGCCCTCGATGTTGAATTCTGCTGCGGGCCAGTGGCGCATCAACGCAGCGAGCTCGGCCACATCGGGCGCACGAACGTGGCGACCATCGGGACGCGGATGCACGGTGATGCCGTCGGCGCCAGCCTCGAGCGCAATCCGTGCGGCGGTTAGAACGCTTGGGATTCCGTTGCTGCGCGTGTTCCGAATCAGCGCCACCTTGTTCAGGTTGACGCTTAGTGCCGCCATGTGCCTGCCGTCATAGCTGTTTCAAGTCCTGCAAAATGCGCCGTGTGTTCAGCGGCTTTCCGTCGAGGTGGTAACGGATCACCTGCCGCAACAGCGTCTTGCTTTCAGCTACAACTTGCGGACTGTCAAAATTGCGCTCTGCCATCGCGAGCAACGTGCCGCCGCTGACGGTACCGCCATCGGATTCTCTGACGATGTTCACGTCGATGCGACGAGCACCCTGCCCGCCCGCAAATACATACTGCGCCCGCACGTCGATTTCGCTGCCTTCGGTGCAGCGATCGAGCGGCATCGCGTAACCGATATCCTGCAACAAATCGAGCTCGAACGTGCGTAGCGCGGCATCATGGCGAGCGTTGCGCGTCAGCGATCGAAGCAACTCGACGTAACTGCCGAACGTCTGCGGATGAGCATCGCCCCGCGCCAACAAGCGCACCAGTAACTCATTGGCATAGAACGCGGCGAGCAGCGAGTCGCCTCTCAATGGCTGCATGCCACCGAGCCATTCGGCGCGGACCAGCGTCTTAATCTCGTTGCGGCCGCTCCATGACAGCGCGATCGGATTGAACGGCGATAACAGCCCCCGAAACTGCGATGTCGGTCGCTTGGCACCGCGCGCGATGACAGCGACGCGCCCGAACTCGCGCGTGAACGTCTCGACGATCAGGCTCGTCTCGCGCCATGCATACGAATGCAGCACGAATCCCGGCTGATGATCGATCCGCGCATCGCTGGCACGTCGTCGCACCGGTCGTTGGTTCGCCGTTTCCGCTACAGGTTCAATGCCAATCTCGGCAAGCTCACTCATAGCCGAGGCTCTTCAACGCACGCACGTCGTCGCTCCAGCCGCGCTTGACCCGCACCCATACTTCGAGAAATACCGGTTTACCTAGCATCTGCTCGATGTCGGCACGTGCGAGCCGCGAGATTTCGCGCAGCTTTGCACCATCCTTGCCGATGACGATCGGCCTATGTGCATCACGCTCGACGATCAACGTCGCCGCGATCTGTGGCATTTCGCGCGATTCGTCCCAACGGTCGATCGTCACGGCGATTCCATACGGCAGCTCATCGCCCAGCAGGCGATACGCTTTCTCGCGAATCGATTCGGCCGCAAGAAAGCGAACACTTCGATCGGTGTACTGCTCGGCGTCGAACAGCGGCAGACCTTCGGGCAACAGCGGGCGAATCTCCTTCAAAAGATCATCGAGCTGTCGCGACTTCTCGGCGCTCACCGGCACGATTGCCCGGAACGGGTAGCGACGCATCGAGTCGGCCATCAATGGCAGCAACTGCTCAGGAGGTGCGAGCAGGTCGGACTTGTTTATCGCGAGGATCACGTTGCCCGCTTCGTTACCGGTCGGTGGTGGCAACAACGTCAACATCTGCTCGTCACCATCGGTCCAGCGGCTTGCCTCAATGACAAGCACCACGGCATCGACATCGTTCAGCGCGCCGGTGACCGTAGCGTTCATTCGTCGGTTCAACGCGCTTCGGTGCCGAC
>DATEOP010000356.1:0-9741 GCA_035274065.1 Burkholderiaceae bacterium | reverse complement strand
GACGGCGATGCGCATCGTCGTGATTGGCGCCGGAATCATCGGCGTAACGACCGCATATTTTCTGCGACGCGACGGTCACGATGTCACGGTGATAGAGCGGCGCTCCGGCGTGGCGCAGGAGACGAGCTTTGCGAACGCAGGCGTGATGGCGCCGTCTTACGTCGCTCCATGGTCACAGCCCGGCATGCCGGCCAAGGTGCTTGCCTACCTGTTCAAGGCGGAAGCCCCAATCGTGTTTCGTCCATCTCTCGATCCAGCGTTATGGCGTTGGATCGTGCGCTGGCTCGGTGAGTGCCGATTGGAGCGATTCACACGTAACAAGGAGCGCATGCAGCGGCTGGCGTTCTACAGTCAATCGGAGCTGCGTGCGTTGCGGGAGCTGCATCAGCTGGATTACGACCAGACGACTGGCTATCTGCAGCTCTTTCGCACGCAAGCCGAGGTAGAGCGCTCGGCTGTCACGCGCAAGATGTTGACCGAGCTCGATGTTGCGCATCGCCTTCTCAGTCCTGCTGAGGCGCACGCCCTCGAACCTGCGTTGCACGCCCCCACTGCGCTCGCCGGCGCGTTACATCTGCCGAATGATGAAACCGGCAACTGTGCGTTCTTTGCGCAGCAGCTAAAGGACATTGCGATCAGTGACGGCGTCGATTTCCGCTTTGGCGTCGTCGCCGAACGCCTGCAAGTCGAGCAGCAAAGAGTCACGGGCGTGCGCACCGGAAGCGGAGTTGTTTCAGCCGATGCATTTGTCGTCGCCGGCGGCATAGACAGCCGCGTGTTACTGCGACCCCTTGGAATCCGGTTGCCAATGCAGCCGGTCAAAGGCTACTCGGCGACGGCGGCGATTACTGCGTTCGAGCACGCTCCCTACATTAGTGTGATGGATGAGACGTACAAGGTGGCGATCACGCGGATGGGCAAGTGGCTCAGGATTGCCGGCACTGCGGAGCTTGGAACGCGCGGAATGCAACTGCGTGACAGTGCATTGCGCACGCTGCTGAAAGTCGCGCAGGATTGGTTTCCGTACGCCGCTTCTTATCCGAAAGCGCGCTTCTGGATCGGCGCGCGTCCGATGATGGCCGACGGTCCGCCCGTCTTAGGAAAAACACCGGTGGCGAATCTATATCTGAACACCGGGCACGGCTCGACCGGCTGGGTGATGTCGTGCGGATCTGCGCGCGTGCTGGCTGACGTGATTGCACAGAGAACGCCGCAGATCGATCTCGACGGTCTAACACTCGACCGCTACGCGCGACGCCATTAACCATGGGTACACCGCTACTCAGCGTTTCGGAACTGCGCGCGGCCGAGCGCTCGGCGCAATCCAATTTGCCTGCAGGTACGTTGATGGCGCGCGCCGGTGCCGCTGTCGCCATGCTTGTCGCCGGCTCCCACCGCAATCCGATGTCAATATGCATCGTTGCCGGGCCCGGTAACAACGGCGGCGACGGCTACGCGGCTGCATGCGAGCTCCGCGACGCCGGGCATCGGGTCACGTGTGTTCAATTGGCAAAACCCGTTACGGACGACGCGCGAAATGCCCTCTCGCGTTGGCAATCGAGCGGTGGCACGACGCGCCCTGAGCTTCCAGCCGGACAACGTTTCGATGCAATCGTGGACGCGATGCTGGGTATCGGACAAACGCGCCCCTTGCAAGGTGCGCTGCTTGCGGGCGCAGAGTGGATTAACGGCCAAGGCGCGCGCGTAGTGGCTATCGATGTGCCAAGCGGACTCGAGGCCGATCGTGGCTGCTGGCTGGGCGGCGTCGAAGGTGTCTTCGCATCGGAGACGATTACCTTTATCGCCGACAAGGCCGGCTTGCACACAGGTGACGGAGTAGATGCTGCTGGCGCGGTCCACGTAGATCGACTTGGCGTCGAATCGGCTTCGACACGCACAATGTTGACCGACCAGTCCGATTTTTTGCAGGTCCTGAAGCCGCGACGGCGCAATTCCCACAAAGGCAGCTATGGCAACGCACTGATCGTCGGTGGCGCTGCCGGCATGGTCGGGGCGGCGCTGCTGGCGGCGCGCGCCGCGCTGACTATCGGCGCCGGTCGCGTGTACGTTGACTGTATTGGCGCACCGGAATTTCGCGTCGACCCGGATCAGCCTGAGCTGATGTTTCGACCGTATACGTCGATTGAAAACCCCGATTCGGTGGTGATCGGCTGCGGACTCGGACAAAGCGATGCAGCACGGCGAGCGCTGCAATGGGCGCTCGATAGCGATGCATCATTGGTCATCGATGCCGATGCACTGAACTTGTTGTCACAAGGTCCGGCGCTTAGCGAGGGTCTGGCCGCTCGCAACGCGACCACGGTGCTGACACCGCATCCCTTAGAAGCCGCACGTCTGCTGCAGGTTTCGGCGGAAGACATTCAGTTCGATCGCATCACACGCGCGCGCGAACTCGCAACGCGTTATCGCAGCATGATCGTCTTGAAGGGCGCCGGAAGCGTTGCCGTTAACCTCACTGGACGCTGCGCCCTCAATCCGAGTGGCGGTCCTGCTCTTGCAACAGCGGGCACGGGCGATGTGCTGGCAGGCCTACTAGGCGGATTGTTCGCGCAACATTTTGACCCGTGGCAGGCGACACTGGCTGCCACATGGTTACACGGGCGCGCGGGCGAAGGTCGCGACGTCGGTCTGGTCGCCGGTGATATTGCGTTGCGCGCCGCGGGTGAGCTGTCGGACTTGCGCGCCACGCCGCGAGGCCGATGAGTCTCTCTACGCAGATAGCGCCGGCACGTCAGCGCCACCGACCACGACCCGGCCGGCTTGCAGTTCGATCTGCCGGCCGCATCGCCTCGCAATATCTGGATCGTGAGTTACCAGCAACAATGTCGAGCCGCGCTCGCGGTTGAGCTGAAACATCAAATCGATAACCGCCTCACCGGTTCGCGCGTCGAGGCTCCCTGTCGGCTCGTCGGCAAGCAGCAACGGCGGTCGCAGCACGAACGCACGCGCGAGCGCCACTCTTTGCTGCTCGCCACCCGACAAGTACTTCGGATAGTGCGATAGCCGTTCGCCTAGACCGACTCGCTGCAACAGGCTGCGCGCAGCATCGATCGGCGAAGCGTCATCAGGCGTGCGTCCAGTCAACTCTAGCGGCAGCAGGACGTTTTCTAGGGCATTCAAATGCGGCAACAATTGAAACGACTGAAAGACAAAGCCAAGCGACTCTGCGCGCAAAGCGGCTCGGCCGTCCTCGTCGAGCGCGAATAAATCTCTGCCGAGCATGCGCACAGTGCCCGAGGTCGGAACGTCGAGGCCCGCCAGCAGTCCGAGCAATGTGGACTTTCCCGAACCAGATGCGCCGACGATTGCGACCGTTTCACCGGTCCCGATCTGCAGATTGATATCATCCAAGATCGTCAAGCTGCCCGTTGCATCCTGCACGATCTTGCTCAGATTGCGCGCCTCGACAGCGATGTCTTTGCGGTCACTCATACCGTGCGCAGAACTTTCTTGATTCATTCCGTTGCTTCACTGGCAATCGCGGTGATTGCCGTTGCATTAAGTGCACCGGCTTCCGGCGCGATGAATTCGACCACGAACAAGACCGCCACCCACGAGCGTCCGGTGATCGTCGTGCTCGGCGACAGCCTGTCGGCGGAATATGGATTACAGCGTGGCCAAGGGTGGGTACAGCTGTTGGCAAACCGATTGCAGCAAAGCAGCTCAAATTATACGGTTGTCAATGCAAGTATCAGCGGCGAGACTACTAGTGGTGGCCGTGCGCGACTACCGGCGTTGTTGAAGCAGCACACACCGTCGATCGTCATCATCGAGCTTGGAGGCAACGATGGCTTACGCGGGCTCCCGGTGGCTCGAATGCAAGAGAACCTCTCGGCGATGATCCGGGCGAGCCAGGCGGCGGGTGCGCGGGTCCTGGTGGCTGGAATTCGGATACCGCCAAATTATGGTCGTGCATACACCGAGCATTTTTATGCTGCTTTCGCGAATGTCGCCCAGCAGTACAACACCGCATTCGTTCCGTTCTTGCTTGAAGGCTTCAGCGATTTGCCGGACTTTTTCCAGGCCGATCGAATTCATCCAAGTGCGCAGGCGCAGGCCAGAATTCTGGAGACGGTGTGGCCAGTGCTGCACCCGATGATCGCTCCACGCGCTTCAACCAAGTCATCACCGAAGCCTTCGGCAAAGGCTCGGTCATGACGGTCGGTGCGTGGGATGCGACCGAGCGTAGCGTGATCTCAGCGCCTGCGGCGCTGGCACAACTGTCGCAGTTCGATTCGCTGATCGACGTTCGCACCGAAGCCGAGTTCGAAATCGATCATCTGCCGGGCGCGATCAACTGCCCGGTGCTTACCAACGCCGAGCGAATTGAGGTGGGAACGATGGACCGCCAGCAGTCCTCGTTCGAGGCTCGCCGCCGCGGCGCTGCCTACGTCTCACGCAATATCGCCCGCCATCTGGAAGCGATGTTTCACTCGATGCCGAAAACATGGCGGCCACTTGTCTATTGCTGGCGTGGCGGCAATCGTAGTGGTGCGATGACGCACGTTCTGAGAAGCGTCGGTTGGCAGGCTCGGCAGCTCGAAGGCGGCTATCGCGCGTCGCGAAGGTACATCCTCGGCGATCTCGCAACTTTGCCCTCGCGTTTAGCGCTGCGCGTCGTTTGTGGAACAACGGGCAGTGGCAAGAGTCGCCTGCTGCAGGAGCTCCGTGCGCAGGGTGCGCAAGTCCTCGACCTGGAGGGGCTTGCGTGTCATCGGGGGTCGGTGCTTGGTGGGCTTCCTGCCCAGCCTCAGCCGTCGCAGAAAATGTTCGAATCGCGCATCTGGTGTGCGCTGCGCTCATTCGATCCGGCGAGCGTGGTATTTGTCGAATCCGAGAGCCGTAAAATAGGAGAACTAAGAATTCCCGACGGACTCTTGAAGCTGATGCGCGCTTCCCAGTGCGTACGGCTCGAAGTTCCACTGCCAGCTCGGATTCGCTTGCTGCGTGAGGAGTACGAGCATCTCGAGCGCGATCCACAGGTGCTAGACGAACAGCTTGACTGCCTGTCGGCGCTGCACGGACACCAGAAGATCGCGCAATGGAAGGCGCTGGCGCACGAGAATGACTGGGACGGCGTGGTCGAGCAGCTGCTGGTCGAGCACTACGACCCGGCCTATCTCAAATCGATCGATCGCAATTTCGCGCGTGCCGCGAACGCCCATGTCGTTCGCATCGGGAGTGACGCAATCGAAGACTATCGGGCTGCCGCGCACATGCTCGCAGGCCGAAGCTCTGACCTACTTGCCGTCGCCTGACTTTGCATCGCCTGCCTTTGTTTCGCCTGCCTTTGTTTCGCCTGCTTTTGTTTCGCCTGCTTTTGGTTCGCCTGCCTTACCTTTGCCTGCCGGCTTCTCATCGGTCTTGCGTTGCAGATCCGCACGCAAAATCTTGACGTTGTGCCGCGCTTTCAACCCTTCCGCATAGGCCAATTCCGAGGCTGCAGCGGCCTGCTGCGTAATGGCACGCACCTGTGCGTCGCGCTGAGCCGGCGGAACTGCTTCGGCAGGCTTCGCTGAAACCACCTTCACGATGACGTAACCCGCATTGCTCGCACTGCGAAAATCGGTGCCGACTTCAGTGCCGATAAATTGCGGAAGCTTGTCCGCCGGTATCCGCAGCACTTCGTTTAGCGCGTCGGCCGGCATATCCTGCGGTTGACGCCGCGAGACCACCTTAGGCGCGGAGAAACCCGTATCGCTCGGCTCTTTGCGCAAGGCGGCAAGCTTTTGCTCACCCGCCTCGCGGGCGAGTCGAACCGCTTCGCGACGCTCGAGCAATTGTCGAATCTGTCCAGTTACCTTGTCCACCGGTTGCACCGCAGCGGGCCGATAATCCACCACGCGTGCAGAGACCAGTGTGTTCGGCGCAACCTCGATAGCCTGCGTATTGCGCTTGTTCTTCAACGAGTCCTCAGAAAAAATCGCCTCGACCACGCGGGGCCCAAGGTGCGGCGGCAACCCGCTGCGCGTTAAATTGTCGGCGCTCAACACCTTTAGGTTCAACTTCTGCGCCGCAGGCTGCAGCGAGTCTGCCTGCTCGTACACCAGGTTGGTGAACTGGTCCGCCGCTTCAGTGAAATTCTTCTGTGCCTGCTGATTTTTGAGCTCGCGCTCGATGTCGGCGCGTACTTCGGCAAAGGGCTTGGCTTGCGCCGGCTTTATTTCCGTCACACGAATGATGTGAAAGCCGAAATCGGTTTCTACGATGTCGCTGATTTCGCCGTTCTTCAGCCGGTATACGGTCTCCTCAAAAGGTTTGACCATCATTCCGCGGCCGAAGAACCCCAAATCACCGCCCTGAGCAGCCGAGCCTGGATCTTTTGAATTTTCACGCGCAAGTTTCGCAAAATCGTTCGGTGCCGCTTTAACCTTAGCGAGAATCTCTTCCGCTTTCTTGCGGGCAGTCGCCTTGTCCGAGCCTTCGGCAGTGATCAGGATATGGCTCGCGCGCCGCTGCTCTTCGGTGCCGTAGCGCGCCTTGTTTTGCTCGTAATAGTTCTTCGCTGCCTCTTCCGTTACGGTGACATTTCCGCTGATCGTTTCCGGTGAAAGGACCAGGTACTCGATGCGCACGTTCTCCGGAACTTCAAATTGCGCGCGGTTTGCCTGGTAATACTCGGAGATTTGTGCATCGGTCACGGAAGCCTTCGACGCGAACTGCTCGGCAGGAAAACGCAGCTCGCGGACTTCGCGCTGCTCGAGCAGAATACCGTCGATGCGATCGAGAACTTGCTTGGGCATCATTGCAGACTCAACGACGGCCTGTACGAACGCCTGCTTTCGCAGGTCATTGCGCAAACTCTGTTCGAATGCTGCCTCGGTCTGTCCGCGCGATGCCAGAAACGCTTTGTAGCGGTCGTAGCTGAACTTGCCGTCCTGTTGGAACGCAGGAATATTGGCGATGAACTCGCGTAACCGGTTGACGGTCACCACCACGTTCGATTTGGTCGCCTCGTTGGTCAGTGCGCGGTCGAGTACGAGCTGATCGAGCACTGCGGCGCGTGCCTCCGGCGTCTCCAGCAGCTTCGGATCGAAATTCGCACCCAGACCCTGGCGCAGGCGCTCGGTTCTTTCGCGCAGCGCAGCGTCATACTCTTGCTGAGTAATGGGTGCACCGTCAACCGTCGCGAGCGCACCTTCTTTATTGACGAAGCTGTTGTAGCCCTGGATCCCAAAAAAAACGAATGACGGCAGAATCAGGACGAGGATAAACAGCATCATCCAGCTGCGATGCGAGCGGACGAAATCAAACATGACAGATGGTCCTAAAGGTCTGCAAAGCAAAAAAGGCGAACTTGCGTTCGCCTTTTTCAATTGTGTGGCGGAGTGGACGGGACTCGAACCCGCGACCCCCGGCGTGACAGGCCGGTATTCTAACCGACTGAACTACCACTCCTGATCCTGTGTCGGTTCCGTTGCCAATCTTTGGTGGGTGCTGAGAGGCTCGAACTCCCGACCTACGCCTTGTAAGGGCGCCGCTCTACCAACTGAGCTAAGCACCCTAATCGATGTGGCGTCTGACGCTTGCCACGCGATTGCTCAGCAATCAACTCCGGAAGCGCGTCAGTTTAGCGAATCTTTCAGCGCCTTGCCGGGGCGGAACTTCGGAACCTTCGCTGCCTTGATCCTGATCTCTTCATTCGTGCGCGGATTGCGGCCCGTGCGCGCTGCGCGCTTGCTGACAATAAACGTACCGAAGCCGACCAGCGTCACCGAGTTGCCTCGCTTCAAACTGCCGCGTATGCCTGCAACGATCGCTTCAAGCGCTCGACCTGCGGCCGCTTTCGAGATGTCCGCCTGCTTGGCGATATGGTCGATCAATTCGGTCTTGTTCACTTATGCACCCCCGTAATCTGATGTCGCTTTTATTGCGGTCGCGCGTCGCACTGCATATTGCATTTGTTCACGGCTTTTGTTATCTGCGGCGCGGAGGAGAATTTGGTTGAAGCGTTGAACAGCTATTCAACCTCGACGGTATTCGAGTGTCAAGAAGAAGCAAACGAATCCGGAAAAAAGAGAAGGAATCAGTTGCCGGCACGCTGCAAGCGTACCGGCCTCCCGAAGTCCGTTAGTGCTTGACGACTTCGCCGACCGCCGGCGGCTCCGGCGGTTTGGCCGGTGCGGCGGTCACTTCGTCGTCCGTCAGCGGAACCGGACGCCGCTCGAGTGCAACATCGAGCACTTTGTCGATCCATTTGACAGGAATGATCTCAAGTCGATTCTTGACGTTGTCCGGAATCTCAGCGAGATCCTTGACGTTTTCGTCCGGAATCAACACGGTCTTGATGCCACCTCGGTGCGCTGCAAGCAGCTTTTCCTTCAGGCCGCCAATCGCAAGCACTTCACCTCGCAGCGTGATCTCGCCGGTCATCGCGACGTCGGCGCGCACCGGAATGCCGCTTACCGCTGATATCAGCGCCGTGGTGATCGCAATGCCGGCTGACGGCCCGTCCTTCGGTGTAGCGCCCTCGGGAAAATGAACGTGAATGTCGGTCTTCTCAAAAACCTCGTCGCGGATTCCAAGACGACGCGAGCGGGCACGCATCACCGAGCGAGCCGCTTCGACAGATTCCTTCATCACGTCGCCGAGCGATCCGGTGCGATGCACGTTGGCTTTGCCGGGCATCGTCGCTACCTCGATCGTCAACAGATCGCCGCCTACTTCGGTCCACGCAAGTCCGGTGACCTGGCCGACCTGATTTTCCTTTTCGGCCACGCCAAAAGTGAAACGGCGAACCCCGAGGAACTTGTCGAGGTTGCGCGCAGTGACCTGCACGCGCTTCTCCTGCTTCTTCAGCAACAGCTGCTTGACGACTTTTCGGCAGATCTTGCTGATCTCGCGCTCCAGCGAACGAACGCCGGCTTCACGCGTGTAATAACGAATGATGTCGCGGATTGCGCTTTCGGCGATCGAAAGCTCACCGTTTTTGAGTCCATTGGTTTTCATCTGCTTCGGCAGCAGGTGCTGCAAAGCGATGTGCACCTTTTCCTCTTCGGTGTAGCCGGACAGACGGATCACTTCCATCCGGTCGAGCAGCGCCGGGGGAATGTTCATCGTGTTGCTGGTGGCAACGAACATCACGTCGGACAGGTCGAAATCGACCTCGACGTAGTGATCCTGGAACGTGTGGTTCTGCTCGGGATCAAGCACTTCAAGCAGGGCCGATGCCGGATCGCCCCGGAAGTCCATCCCCATCTTGTCGACTTCATCAAGAAGGAACAGCGGATTGCGCACGCCTGCCTTGCCAAGACTCTGCAGAATCTTTCCAGGCATCGAGCCGATGTACGTACGTCGATGGCCGCGGATCTCCGCCTCGTCACGCACGCCGCCAAGCGCCATGCGAATGAACTTGCGATTCGTGGCGCGCGCGACCGACTGGCCGAGCGATGTCTTACCGACGCCCGGAGGGCCCACCAGACACAGGATGGGCGCCTTGAGCTTATCGACTCGCTGCTGTACGGCGAGGTACTCGAGAATTCGATCCTTGACCTTCTCGAGGCCGTAGTGATCGTCGTTCAACACCTTTTCGGCATTGCCCAGATCGTTGTTAATGCGGCTGCGCTTCTTCCACGGCAAGCCAATCAGCGTGTCGAGGTAGTTCCGCACGACCGTCGCCTCGGCCGACATCGGTGACATCAGCTTCAGCTTCTTCAGTTCGGACGTGGCCTTGTCGCGCGCCGCCTTCGGCATCCGGGCGGCCTTGATTTTCTTCTCGAG
>DATEOP010000355.1:0-6507 GCA_035274065.1 Burkholderiaceae bacterium | reverse complement strand
GGATCGGTCTTGCAAAACGCGAACTCAGCCGGAATTGGCTTACCGTCTTCAAGTGAATCGCTGGAGAGTTTCATCGGTTTTCCTAACGAGCTTCTGAAGCTTATATTGGTGGTCATCATAGGCGACAGCAACGTTGCAAGGGCATGACAAGGGAGACAAGTGCGGAGCGCGGTGAGGAGTTTCGTGACGACTTGCGCGGCACAGTAGCTAGCGCTGTGCGCGTCGACGCGGGGCAGGTACGTCGACTATTGCCGGCGGAAACGCTGGCCGACCTCACACGGCTGTCGCCTTGGCGCTCCACGTTCGCAACAGCGACGACGCTGGGGACGATCGCCGTCGTACTGGGAATCGCCTGGACGCACTTCACGTGGTGGGTCGTACTGCCCGCTGTGCTTTTGATCGGTATTCAGCAGCACGCATTGTTCGTGCTGGCGCACGACGCCGCGCATTACCGGCTCTTCGGAACTCGCTGGCTCAACGACGCGATTGGTCGCTTCGTCGGAACTATCGGCGGCGTGTCGATGATGAGCTACCGGGTCATCCACCGGTTGCACCACAACAATCTCTACGGTGAAGTTGATCCCGATATCGCGCTGCACGGCGGATATCCAAGGGGCAAGGTGTATTTGCTGAAAAAACTCGCGAAGGACATCTGCGGGTTAACTGCGTTCAAGACCTACGCGTACTTCTTCGGCAATCCTGCGATCAATGCGAATACGCAACAGGCGCAACGTCCGCTCGACGACACCTCGGTCGCATTGCGCACCGCCGCGCGGCGCGACCGCTGGGGTGTGGTCGCGTTTCACGTCGGCGCGCCGATCGTGGCATTGACGTTTGGTGGCCCGCTTGCGCTCGTGAAGTATCTGGTCCTGTGGACGCTGCCTCTCGCCACCGTTATTCAGCCAATCCTCCGATTGCGCGCTGTATGTGAACACGGCGCCGTCACCGATCTATCAACGCCGCTGACTGCGGCGCGCACGAATCTGGTGGGTCCGCTGGCGCGCTTCGTGATGTTTCCTCACCACGTGAACTATCACGTCGAACATCATTTGTTTCCCGCTGTTCCGCACTATCGGTTGCCACAACTGCACGCGGAATTGGCTCAGCGCGGAGTGTTCTCGAACGCTGAAGTACGACCGCTGCGGGATACATTCAAGCGAGTTTTCGCGGAGCGAGAATTAAGGACTTAAGGTGTGGCGTCGCTGCACGCTCGTGTAATAACTATCCTATCGTTACGCGCGCCCACTTGCGCTTGCCAATCTGCATCACATACGTCCCGCGTTTGACTATCAACGCGCGATCAGCCACTTTTTCGCCGTCGATTTTGACACCGCCCTGTTCGATGCTGCGGACCGCTTCGCTCGTTGATGCTGCGAGCCCGGCTTGCTTTAGCAGCGTGGCGATTGCTATGCCTCCCTCACCGCCGGTCACCGCAACCTCTGGCATGTTGTCCGGGATCGCACCGGCCTTGAAGCGCGCCATAAACTCGAACGCCGCCATCTCGGCCGCTTGCTCGGAGTGAAACCTCGCCACGATTTCCTTTGCCAGCAGACGCTTGACGTCGCGCGGATTGCGTCCTTCCGCAGTCTGCTTCTTCAGGTCCTTGATCTCCTCGTTGGAGCGCAGCGACAGCAGGTCATACCAGCGCCACATCAGTTCGTCTGAGATCGACATCGCCTTTGAAAACATGTCGAACGCAGTTTCCGTGATGCCGATGTAGTTGTTCTTGCTCTTTGACATCTTTTCGACGCCATCGAGCCCCTCGAGCAGCGGCATTGTCAGGATGCATTGCGGCTCCTGCCCATAGTGCCGCTGCAGCTCGCGACCCACCAGCAAGTTGAAACGTTGGTCGGTGCCACCAAGCTCGATATCCGATTCGAGCGCGACCGAGTCATAGCCCTGCATTAGTGGGTACAGAAGCTCGTGCATCGCTATCGGTGTGTTGTCTCGGTAGCGCGTCGCAAAATCATCGCGCTCGAGCAGCCGCGCGAGCGTGTAGTGCGCGGCGAGCTTGATCATGCCCGCTGCGCCAAGCGGCTCGGACCACTCCGAGTTGTATCGAATCTCGGTCTTGTCGCGTCGGAGCACGAGTCCTGCTTGATCGAAATATGTTTTCGCGTTTTCCTGAATCTGTTCGCGCGATAGCGGCGGCCGCGTCGTGTTCCGTCCCGAAGGATCGCCGATAAGCGCGGTGAAATCACCGATCAAGAAGATCACCGTATGGCCGAGGTCCTGCAGCTGTCGCAGCTTATTTAGGACAACCGTGTGGCCCAGGTGCAGATCGGGTGCCGTTGCATCGAGGCCGAGCTTGCAGCGCAACGGCTTTCCGGTCGACTCGGAGCGAGCAAGCTTCTGCGCAAACTCAGACTCGACCAGCAACTCGTCGCTGCCGCGCTTGACCAGTGCCAGTGCACGCTCGACTGCAGGTCCGACTGTGTAAATTTTGCTCTTCGCTTGCATTGCAGGACTCGTGCGATTTTTATCTTCCGGGTGCGGGGCGCGATTGCCAGGCTATACTCGCGCCCTCGATAAAAAAGCGCACCGATGCGTGCGCTTTTTTCTTCCGGCAAATTTCTTTTTGGTAGATGCCATTGTCGATTCTAGCCAAACGACTTGCACTTTTTGCAGATGACACGCGGCTTGGCTTCCGACTGGTGTCGCGGCGTTGGAAACAGGTAGACCGGGCAAAGCGTAAGCGCATAGAGTTGGCGGCAGTTTTTTCGCTGCTGCCTTTGTCTGCGGCACTCGCTGGGCTGGCAGCCGTACCGGCAGCTTTCGAGCTTGCTGAATCGCAAACGCAGCCGGTGATCGAGAACGTCACGACGCCCTCGATAGCGGACCAAGTCACACAACTGCTCGCCCGGGAAGACGCTCATCTGCGGGAAGCTCGCGTACAGCGTGGCGAAACGCTTGCCGCTTTGTTCGGTCGACTAGGCATTACAGACGCAGTCGCACTGCGCTTTGCGCAGACCGACACGTCGGCACGTCCGTTGTTGCGGTTGGCGCCGGGTCGCTTCGTTCAAGCCAGCATCACTTCTGAAGGTGCACTACGCTGGCTGAAGATGCACGGTGCAGGCGATCTCGATGGAGCCCTTGCCACCACTCGAATCCTAACGATCGATCGAAACGCTGAGAGTCCATCGGGTTTTCGAGCCGTCGAGGCGGATGTCGCGCTCGAGCGCCGCATCGAGCTGAAGAGCGGCGAAGTGCGCGCTTCACTTTTCGGTGCGACCGATGAAGCAGATATCCCGGATGCTGTCGCACAGCAGATGATCGATTCGCTCGAAAGCGAAATCGATTTTCATCGCGACCTGCGGCGCGGCGCCCGGTTCCGTGTGATCTACGAGTCGCTGTATGCCTCGGGCGAGTTCCTGCGTGCGGGTCGGCTGTTGGCGGTCGAGCTGGAAAATGCAGGCAAGCGCGTTTCCGCATTCTGGTTCGCCAATGGCAGCAAGCACGGCGGTTTCTACGCTGCCGACGGCCGCAGCTTGAAGCAGGCATTCCTGCGGTCGCCGCTCGAGTACACGCGCGTCAGTTCCGGTTTCAGCAGCAGTCGCACCCACCCCATCTTCGGGTACGACGCTGCGCACCGCGGAGTTGACTATGCTGCGACAGCGGGCACAAATGTGCGCTCGATTGCAGAAGGCGTAGTCACATTTGCAGGTTGGCAGCGTGGTTACGGCAACGTCGTCGAAATTCGCCACGACGGCAAGCATGTGACGCTGTATGCCCATCTGCAGACGGTCGCACCGGGGCTGCGTCAGGGTCTTCGCATCGGTCAAGGCGAGTCGGTGGGCACCGTAGGGATGACAGGGTGGGCGACTGGTCCTCACCTGCACTTCGAGTTGAAGGTGCACGACCAGCACGTCAATCCATTGGTGGCCGAATTACCGGCAGCGGAGCCGCTCGCGGCGTCCCAGCTGCAAAACTTTGCGCTGACGGCGGCCCCATTGCGCGCGCAGCTGGCATTGCTGGAGCGCGTGAGCATCGCCTTCGACCGCCCGCGCTGATTGCGCAGCCGCCTTGCTTTTTATCGGTTTAATGTCAGGCACCAGCCTGGATGGCGTTGATGCCGTTCTCGCCGACTGCGCGCGCACGCCGCCTCGTTCGCTAACGCACGCCTATCGCCCGTTCCCCGACGCACTGCGTAAGTCTTTGGCGTCGCTTTGCTCCGCGGGACCCAACGAGATCGAGCGCTGCGGCATCGTCGCTTGTGAGCTGGCACATACGTACGCGGGTGCGATTGATGATTTACTGCAAACCGCAGGTGTGGCGCGCTCAGCGGTGCGCGCGGTCGGAGCGCATGGACAAACTGTGCGGCACAGGCCGCAGTTGGGCTTTAGTGTTCAGCTTAACGCGCCGGCGCTGCTCGCCGAGCTGTCCGGAATCGACGTCGTCGCCGACTTTCGAAGCCGAGACGTCGCGGCTGGAGGCCAGGGCGCGCCGCTCGCGTCGCTATTCCACATCGCCGCCTTCAGCGGCCCGTTGGCGCGTGCGGTCGTCAATATCGGCGGTATCAGCAATTTGACCGGATTACCGCAAGCCGGACAGGCGGATCCCGTGGTTGGCTTCGACATGGGTCCTGGCAACTTGTTGCTTGACCACTGGGCCCAGAAGCACTTTAGGTTGCCCTTCGATCGCGGGGGGGCAATAGCCGCCTCCGCTCAAGTCGATCATGGTTTGCTGAATGCGTTGTTGGCTGAACCATTTTTCGCTGAACCGCCACCGAAGAGCAGTGGACGCGAACTGTTTTCCCCGATCTGGCTCGAACAGGCGTTGCAGCATCGCGAGATCGATCCCGCCAGCGTGCTCGCCACACTGACACAGCTCAGTGCCATTGCAATCGGGCACGGCATTAACACCTGGTTTCCGCAAGCGAACGACGTTGTCATCTGCGGAGGCGGTTCGCGCAACCCAACGTTGCTCAAGATGCTGGCGGCTGAGTGCGCACCGCGCGCTGTGATGGCGTCTGCAGCGCTCGGGGTTCAGCCTGATCAGGTCGAAGCGCTCGCCTTCGCATGGCTTGCCCATGCGCACGTCAGCGGCGAGTCCGGAAATGTTCCCAGCGTCACCGGTGCGCGCGGGGCAAGGATTCTCGGCGCGCTTTATCCGGCCCAAGTACGTAGCACTTGATTCGCATCCTCCGCCAGACTGGCCCAGCAACAAAAAAGGCGCCCTCAGGCGCCTTTTAGCGTTCGAGCAACCGCTAGGCCGAAAACGACGACCCGCAACCGCAGGTGGTGGTGGCGTTCGGGTTCTTGATCACAAACTGCGCGCCCTCCAAGTCTTCTTTGTAGTCGATCTCGGCACCGACCAGATATTGGTAGCTCATTGAGTCAATCAGCAATGTGACGCCGTTCTTTTCCATCGATGCGTCGTCTTCATTGACGACTTCATCGAACGTAAAGCCGTACTGAAAGCCGGAGCAGCCGCCGCCCTGCACGAATACGCGCAGTTTCAGATCGGCATTACCCTCCTCTTCGATCAGGTTCTTGACCTTGGCCGCCGCAGCGTCGGTGAAAACTAACGGCGCGGGCATTTCAACCATAGCGTTCATCGCCAAACTCCAATCTGTGTATTGCCATCCAGCAGTGCTGCAATTATAGGCGTTCGCGCACTGTCTCAGTTCTCTGAAATGGCACCGCCAGTCGCCAATTTCAACGTCGCTGGCGCCTTATTTGACCGTTCAGATGCCTGATAGATCAATCGGCCCTCAACGACAGCCCCCTGATGGATTTCGATCGCCCGGTAGTAAACGTCGCCGGTCACGCGCGCCTTCGGCTGCAGCTCGAGCAGCTCGGTTACGTGCACCGGTCCCGTAATACGGCCCGATACCACCAGGTGCGCGGCGTGCACTTCGCCTTCAACGTGGCCCAATTCGCTGACGACAACCATGCACGCATCGCCGGTCGCGCACCGGACGTTGCCCTTGACCATACCGTCGATGCGCAGTCCACCCGAGTACGACAGATTGCCTTCTACGGTAGTGCCGTTGCCAATCAGCGTGCCAATCGTATTCGGGGCTATCGATTTGTTTCCGAACATCGTGAACCTCACATCGTGAAAGTTTGCTGCGCGCGGACTTCGCCGTTCGATTGGATCTTCACCAGCACTGATCGCACGACCGCACCCTCTGGAAGCTCGAACGTTCCTTCGACCCGCTGGTAGTGGCGAAATACTAATGGCGGTGGGCCGGCATCGGGAATCGTTGCATCCGGCAGTTGCAGAACCCATGGGCGGCCTCCCTGCTGCAAGCTAACGGTCAGCGATACAGCACCAATGAAGTCGCGCTCCGGCCGTCCGCTTTGCTGCACCAGTAGCCTATAACGCAATGCCTGCGGTTCATCTCCAGGTTTGCGACTCGCCTTTCGGACCGCGTCCTTACCGTTCTCGCGCTCGGAGTCGTTCAGAGCTTGCAGCCGAAAGCTGCGGATGACGACGCCTTTCGCATTCGTCGGCGTTGGAAGCAGACTTTCAAAAAACGCCAGGTCTTCCTTCAAACGCGCG
>DATEOP010000354.1:0-4249 GCA_035274065.1 Burkholderiaceae bacterium | reverse complement strand
CGAGAAGTACCAGAGAAGCAAGGTCTGGATGCTGAAGGTTGGCGGCGATGCCGCTGATGCAATCCCCGCGTTCGGGCTTGACGTGCCGGGTGTGGATATCGCCCCGGCGGAAATTCCGATCGTCAACGTCACGCACGACGGTCGATGGGTGCTGGGCTACGTTTTCAACGGGACGCAGCGCGAGATCGGTTTGTTCGTCGCGCCTGCGGCAGGTGCGCTGGCGGGCAAACCGAAGTGGCGTCGCGTGATCGATCCGCGCGACGAAGTGACCGGCGTTGCGTACTTCAACGACACGCTGGCGCTTCTGACGCACAAGGACGCGCCACGCTCACGCGTCGTGCGTATCGATCTGAAGAATCCCGATTTGACGAAGGCGCAATTGCTGGTCGAGCAAAGTGATCGCGTAATCACCGGCATCGCTGCGGCCGCCGATGCGCTTTACATCGAAGCGCGGGACGGCAACGTCAAGCGACTGTTCAAACGTCCGCATAAGGCCGCGGGCGACGTGGTTGAGGTCAAGCTGCCGGTGGAAGGGTCATTTCAACTCATCGGCGATGAGGGCGCACTGGGCGCGGCCGATCCTCGTTTTCCCGGGTTGGTCCTCGAGTTGCAAAGCTGGAACCGGGCGCGCCAGATTTATCTTGTCGGTGCCGACGGCAGCGTGCGCAACTCAGCCTTGCAGCCACAGGGTCCATTTGACGCCCCTGCCGACGTCGTCGCGACCGAAGTCAAGGTAAAGAGTCACGACGGGGCTCTGGTGCCGATGTCGATCATCCATAAGCGTGGCACGCAATTGAACGGACGAAATCCGACGATTCTCTACGGCTACGCGAGCTACGGCATTACCGAAGAACCGTTTTACAGCGTCAGCCGCCTGGCCTGGCTCGATGCAGGCGGCGTATATGCGATTGCCAATCCGCGGGGGAGCGCCGTTTACGGACAGGAGTGGTACAAGAGTGGATTCCAAGCGAGCAAGCCGAACACTTGGAAAGACTTCATTGCCTGCGCCGAATGGTTGATTGCGCAGAAGTGGACAAGCCCCGACCGACTAGGAATACTTGGCGGTAGCGCCGGTGGCATTCTGGTCGGCCGCGCACTTACCGAACGCCCCGATCTGTTCGTTGCCGCCGTGCCTGCCGTTGGCCTACTTGATGCGGTCCGCGCCGAGGTCACGCCGAATGGAGTGCCGAACATCCCTGAGTTCGGGACCCGCACCACCGAGGCTGGCTTTCGCTCGTTGCTTGCGATGAGTACCTACCACCAGATCGTCGATGGCAAAAAGTATCCTGCGGTGATGCTGACACACGGCGTGCACGACCCGCGCGTCGAGGTCTGGCACAGCACGAAGACCGCTGCGCGACTGATGGCGGCACAGGCTGAGATACCCGAACATCGACCGGTTTTGCTACGACTCGACTTCGACGCGGGCCACGGCATCGGCAGCACCAAGTCACAGCAGTTGCAGGAGCGGGCCGATATCTTTACGTTTTTCCTCTGGCAGATGGGAGTCGAGGGTTATCAGCCGACGCCCTCGACAAAATGACGAGGTATGCGGGTTCCCCGGCTTCCAGCGTAAGTCGCAGTTGATACGACGAACGCTGCTGATCAACTGATTGCGCGAAATACTTCTCGCAAGCGTTGCAGGCGCGCGTCCAGATTGACGGTTTTCTCTTCGATGCGAAGGCGCTCGGGGCCGGCGAGCCGCATCGTCTTCGCTCGCTGCATCAGCTGGATCAGCTTGGCTGTATCGAATGGGGGATCCGGAACAAACTGGATCACGATCACATCGGCCGACGCATCGATTTTCTTGACGCCGAGTTTCTCGGCACTGAGTCGCAACCGGTGCGTTTCGATCAGCGCCTTCGCCGGCTCGGGCAGCTTGCCATAACGGTCGACCAGCTCCTCCTGCCGCTCGATCAGCTCGTCTTCGCTATCCGCAGAAGCGAGCCTCTTGTACATCGACAAACGCTGATGGACGTCGTTCACGTAGTCGTTAGGCAGAAGTGCGGGCACATGCAGGTTGATCTCGGTGACGACGCGCAGGGGCGCGAGCAGATCGGGCTCGCGGCCTGAGCGCAATGCACGCACCGCGGCGTTCAGCATCTGCGTGTACAAGTCGAATCCGACTTCCTGCATGTTGCCGCTCTGGCTTTCGCCCAGCACTTCGCCAGCACCCCTGATTTCAAGGTCGTGCATCGCGAGGTAGAAGCCGCTTCCGAGTTCTTCAAGATTCTGGATTGCCTCGAGGCGCTTCTCGGCGTTCTTGGTAAGGCCGCCCGCGTCCGGAATCATCAAATACGCATACGCCTGGTGGTGCGAGCGGCCGACCCGGCCACGCAACTGATGCAGCTGCGCCAGCCCGAACTTGTCCGCGCGGTGAATGATGATCGTATTAGCCGTCGGCACGTCGATGCCGGTTTCGATGATCGTCGTACAAAGCAGCACGTTGAATCGCTGCTGGTAAAAATCCCGCATCACGCGCTCGAGATCTCGCTCTGCCATCTGGCCGTGGGCAATCTCGATGCGTGCCTCCGGCAGCAGCTCCGCTAGGCGTGCACGCCGGTTGTCGATCGTCTCGACCTCGTTATGAAGGAAGTACACCTGCCCGCCACGCTTCAGTTCGCGCAGCACCGCTTCGCGAATCAATGACGGGCTTTCTTTGCGCACAAACGTCTTGATCGCCAGCCGCCGCTGAGGCGCGGTCGCTATCACCGAAAATTCGCGGATGCCTTCGAGGGACATCGCCAGCGTGCGAGGGATCGGCGTAGCTGTGAGCGTCAGCACATCGACTTCGGCTCGCAAAGCCTTGAGCTGTTCCTTCTGCCGCACGCCAAAGCGATGTTCCTCATCAATGATCACGAGCCCAAGCCGCTCGAAGTTGATTGCTTCGGTCAGAAGACGGTGCGTTCCGATCACGATATCGATCGTGCCTGCGTTGATGCCTGCCACCGACTGCGCAATTTCCTTGCTCGAGCGGAAGCGCGAAAGCTCGGCAATGTGCACCGGCCATTCGGCAAAGCGGTCGCGGAAGGTTTGCATATGCTGCTCCGCGAGCAGCGTCGTTGGGCACAAAACGGCAACCTGTTTTCCATCGGCCACGGCAGCGAACGCTGCACGCAGCGCAACCTCTGTCTTGCCGAAGCCGACGTCGCCGCACACCAGGCGATCCATTGGAAAGCCCGCGCTCATGTCCTTCAAAACTGCCTCGATCGCTGCTTGCTGATCGGGTGTTTCGTCAAACGGAAAGCCTTCGGCGAATGCTTCGACATCGTGCTGCTTGAAATTGAATGCATACCCCTTGCGCGCCGATCTGAGCGCATACAGGTTCAGCAGCTCGGCCGCGGTGTCGCGCACCTGCTTTGCGGCCTTGCGTCGCGCGCGGTCCCAGTCGCCACTGCCAAGTTGATGCAAGGGTGCAGCGTCGGGATCGGCGCCCGAATAGCGCCCGATCAGATGCAATTGCGCGACCGGTACGTAGAGCGTCGTGTCGTTGGCGTATTCCAGATGCAAGAACTCGGTCGGGCCGTCGCCCATGTCCATGCTCTGCAGGCCGAGATAGCGGCCGATGCCGTGCTCGACATGAACGACAGGATCGCCAATTCTGAGCTCGGCGAGATCGCGGATCATCGCCTCGACGTTCGAGGCGCGCTCGCGCTGCCTTCCGCGCAACCGGCGCGGGCTCGCCGCGTAGAGTTCGGTTTCGGTAATGACCGCTACGCGTGGATCGCGCAGTACGAAGCCTTCATGCAATGGAGCCACGCCTAGGCCAACGGCCGCGTCCGATGACACGAACGCATGGAAGTCCGCGTTATCCGCGAACTGCAATCGATACTCGGTCAACATTTGCGAGATCGTTTCGCGGCGCCCCGCTGAATCGGCCAGGATCAGCACGCGACCACGCTCCGTTGCGCCAGCAGACCCGCCGGTAAATCGATCGACAAACACCTTAAGGCGCTCGATCGGATCTTCAGCACGCCGCTCGACCGCGAGTAACGGCAGCGCGTGGAAGCCTTCGTGCGTACTCGCATCTGCAGCGTCTGCCAGCGAAATGCGCCCATAGTCCTTTGCGCGCGAGAAGAAGCCTTCAGCGTTCAGGAACAGATCGGCCGGCGGCATGATCGGCCGCGTCACATCGCGTGATAAGAATCGATAGCGTTCACTGGTCTCGTTCCAGAAGCGCGCCATCGCCGCCTCGATCGGCCCGTGCAAGGCCAGAACACTGTTGGCGGGCAGATAGTCAAACAGCGTC
>DATEOP010000353.1:0-13435 GCA_035274065.1 Burkholderiaceae bacterium | reverse complement strand
GCCGAAGGACGCCAGTTCGGCGCGCACAACGTCCATCCCGACACCGCGGCCCGCAAGCTCGGTGACCTCAGAGGCAGTGGTAAATCCCGGCTGAAAAATCAGCTCCATCAGCTCGCGATCGCTCAGAACCTGATCGGGAGTAATGAGTTCACGCTCTACAGCACGCGCCTGGATGCGGTCCAAATGTAGTCCGCCGCCGTCATCACTGATGACAACGATAATTTCGTTACCTTCCTGCCGCACATCGAGCGTCAGCTCCCCTGTTTCGGGTTTGCCCGCTGCGCGCCTTTCGGCAGGCACTTCCAGCCCATGCACGATCGCGTTGCGAATCAGGTGCTCGAAGGGGCCGGCCATTTTTTCGAGCACGCCACGATCAAGCTCGGTTGCAGCGCCACGAATATCGAGATTGACGCGCTTATCAAGCTCTTTCGCCACCTGCCGCGCAACACGATATAAGCGCTCGGACACGTTCGAAAACGGCACCAGCCGAACGCGCATCAGCTGCTGCTGTAGATCACGCGTCAAGCGCGACTGCGACGTCAGATCCGTATCCGCGCTCTGTAGACCCTTCAACATGTTGCTCTGGACCATGGCGACGTCTTCGACCGACTCGGCCAGCATGCGCGTCAGCTCCTGCAGCCGCGTGTAGCGGTCGAACTCGAGCGGATCGAAGTCCGCGGACTCACGCGACAGTTTGTCGCCGCGAGCCTGGATCTGTGCGTCGGCCTGGATCTCAACCTCACGCAGCTGCGCGCGTAGCCTGGAAATGTTTTCGGTTAAGTCGGTCAACGATCCTTTGATCGTGCCAACTTCGTTCTCGAGCTTCGAGCGGGCAATCGACACCTCGCCAGCCTGATCAACCAGCTTGTCGAGCACGTCGGAGCGAACGCGAATGAACGTTGCTGCCTGCTGCGCTCCAGGCACTGCAGCCGTCATCGTTGCGCTGACTTCGCCGCCAATCGCAGACAACGGAGAAACAACCGCCGGCTTTTGCGAGTCGGCACGCGAATCGGCCTTGCTTTCCGCGCGTGCCGCAGCGATGTCGATTACCGGCGCACGGGGTGGCTCGGTCGCTGTCGATGCAGCAGCAGGTGGAGCAGGCACTGGCTGAATACTCGCTGCTGCCGGATTCTGCAGCTCGTCGTAGAGCGCCATCGCCTGGTCGTATTCGGAGTGCAGATCATCGATGATGACCGGCGGTATATCAGCGAGCTGCATTGCGGCTTCAATGCGAGTCTCCATCTCATGCACGGCTTCACCGAGGCGCATCGCGCCGGCCATGCGGGCGCTGCCCTTGACCGTGTGCAGCTTGCGCATCAAGTCACGCGCAAGCTCGCCGTCGTTAGGATTGCTCGCAAGACCGCGGAGATTGGTGGCCACCGAAGGAAGCAGCTCGGCAGCCTCGGTCAGGAAGACCTCAAGCAACTCCGCGTCGAGCTCATCGCGCAAACGCGAAGTGGCGGGCTGTTCCGCTTCCGATTCGACAGCGGATTCACTCTCGTCGTTGCCCTCTCTTGCGACCGCCCTGCGCTCGGTAAATGGCTCGCTGGGTTCGTCGACAGCGGCCTCGGTGATTTCATCCACCGATGCAGGCGCAGGCGCCGTTTCCTCAGCGTCATCCGAGGTTGTGGGCGCGGGCTCGACAACTTCGAACGTCGCAGGCTCGAGGACCTCTTGATCCATCGATGCATCGACCTGCACCAGGTGCAAGTTCGAGCTGGCGTGCGTGTCATCGTTCAAGGCAGTCTGTGCCCTTACGACCGACATCAGATCGTGCAGTGCTCCCGCATCAAGCGGAGCTTCGTCGGGATAAATGCCGGCAGCAAACTGATGCAGCATGCCGCGTACACGGTCGGTAACGCGCTCGAGCGTATCGAATTGCGCGGGGGTCAATGCCATGTGACGCGGACCTTGCATCGTCAGCGTACGCATCAAATCGTCGAGCGGTTCCGCAATCGATACCACCGGCGCCAAACCCACCGTCTTGGAAATTCCGGACAGCGAGTGCGCGCGTCGCATGATATTCGCCGTCACACCACGCATTGGCTCATAGCGCCACTCGGCAATATCGTTGGCAAGCACGCGGATGCATTCGTCAGCCTCGGTCAGGAAGATCGAATACAGCCCGTGACTGATTTCGAGCGGACCGATTTTCTTGATGTCCTCACTCGGGGATTCTTCTGCCACACGAGGACTTGCGGCCTCTTGCACGGCTGCAGGGGGTTCGCTCGCCGGCACCTCGGGCGCCGCTTCGTCAGTCTGCACGACGGTTGGCGGGACTTCGAAGTTCACGTCGCCAAGCGTCAATTCAATCTCTTCGGTATCGCCTTTCGCCGGCAGCGCGTCAATGATCACCGCCGGCGCGCTGCCGTCAGACTTTGGGACGACTGGACTCCCAGGCAATTCGTGCGCGTATTCGAATACACCGCCTTCGCGCACAGCCTGCGCCGAACGAACCAGCGGTATTGGATCCGGCTCTGCGGCGGGGTTTCGAGCGATTTGACCGATCCAGTCGCGAATGACACGTTGCGCGCCCTCGGCTAGATCGAGCAGATCGTCGCTCGCGGCGCGCTCCTGCGCGAGCCACAAGTTAAAACACTGCTCGACAGCCCATGCTCCTTCGCCGACCGTCTTGAAGCCGACCATGCGGCTCGAACCTTTGAGCGTGTGAAATGCGCGCCGCACCGTCGTCAAAGTCGCCTGATCGTCGCGCGTCGTACGGAGCATCTCGAGCTGCTCGGTGATGCTGTCGAGCACGTCCCGCGCTTCCTCGACAAAGATCTGTCGCAGTTCATTGTCGGCCGCAGCCTCGGAAACCGGCATCGGCGCAGTGGGCTTGGGTGTTTCGGGCGCACGCACTGGCGCCAGAACCTGTTCTAGCTCAGCAGCATCTTCGCGGCGGTGCGTTTCCTTTAACTGCTCCAATAACTGCGCGGCACGCGCGGCGTTTTGTTTCAGCGCGTCGTTGTCGAGCAGGTCGGCTTCGTTGGCCAGCGTCGGCAACAAACGCTCGAGCTCTTCGATCGCGCGCGCGTCGCCGGCGACAAGCACCAGCCTGGTTGCCTGGGCGTGCGCTGCTTCGAGTGTCTTCAGCGCCGCCGACTCGACGTTATCGCCTCGTCTGGCGGGCAAGCGCATGTCAACGGTTCGCGGCGCAATGAAATCGTCATCGGCTGGCGCGGCGACAGTATCGGTCCCCTGCAGCTGACCGAGATCGGCACTGAAGATCCCGGTTGCCGGGTCGTAGCGGAACATGCCGCGCGGACGATCTGCGTCCTGGCCGACGCTTTCGACGAAGAAGCCGATCGCACCCAGGTTCTGTGCGATACGACCGAATGCATCGGGTTCGGGCGCAACGGTGGCATCCGAAAACCGAGCGATTGATGCCTGGACATTGCGCAGCGCTGCGACAGGCTCGTCATAGCCCAGCAGCGACAACACGCCGCACACTTGATCGAACATCGCGGTCGTCGCCGGCAGATCGGTACGCTCCAGCGGGTTGCGGAAGAAACGGTCGAGCCGTTGTTCAATATCGCGCAATGTGGCCTGTGTTTCCGCCACAACAGTGCCCATCGTCAAGCGATCCTGCGCGCGGCGGGCCAGCTCGGACATCCATGGGCCCGCCTGCGGCAGCGGCTGGCCGTTGCGTGCTTTCGCGAGCCGGTCGATCACCTGCAGCGCACGGCCCTCGTATTCCGATTCGATCTGCGGCAACTCTTCCACGCCTAGATCGACAAACAGCAGCGCCGAGGCGACTTCAAGCCCCACCGATTCGCGCACGTTCGGCGGCAGCTTGGCGAACTCTTTTGTCACACGACCAATGGCTTCGATGGTCGCAACCAACGGCCGTGCATGCAGCTTGTGCGACGTTTCGCGCGCCAGCAGAATTTCGTGCTCGAACTTTGAAGTGTCACCGGCTCCCGCAACGACCTGGCCCCACAGCTGCTTGGCTTGGACCAACGCCTCCTTCAGCGCACGCAACGCGTCCGCGTCGAGCGCGGTCAGACTCGCACGCTCGAAGTCAGCGGGAATCAGCGCATCAAGTCCATACAGGCGCTTGACCTCGGCCACGCGTGGCAATGAAGCCTCGGCACGCCCGACGTAATACAGCGTATCGACCATCAGGCGTTCGGCGACAGCGCCGCCGCCTTCGATCATTCGCCGCAGCTGCAGATTGAGCCGGGCGAGTACGCGCTTCAGATCGACGTCGACTGCAACAGCACCCGCTTCAAGTGCTTCGAGCAATCCTCGCGCAATCCACCAGAAACTGCGCGCCAGTCCGCGCTGCGGCATGTGCTCGAGATCGGAAAGTGCTTCGCGCATCCGTTTGCGCGGTGCGGCGTCATCAGAGTTGCGTAGAAAGCCGAGCAGTCCCAACTCGAATCGCGCGCGACGATCTCGCAGCTGACGTGGTGTGAAGTTGCGCGCCTCGATCTGATGAAACGCCGGCCGCCGCGATAAGTCCGGAAACACCAGATCTGCCGGATGAACACGGGCCGCCTGGTTCAACAGCAGCACGTCCCGATAATACGGATACAGCCTGACCGGCTGGTTTGGCCGCCCGGATAACAACCCTTCCAGATAAGCCATCACTGCCGACAGCGCGGTTTCGATCGTGCGTATCGGCGCCGGCGAACACTCCTTCGGATCGGTTTCGAAGCGGCGCGTCAGATGTTCGATGGCTTCGGTAACCAGCGCGACGCCGCGCAGATCGAGCAGCTGCAATGCGCCATTGGCCTGATGAATCTGATTACGCGCATTGCGTATCTGATCGACATCCTGCTTGTTGGCGACGAATGCTTTCAGCCCATTGACCGCCTCGGCCAATGAATTGCGAATTTCATCAATGACCCAGGCCAGCGGTGCAATGTCGGGAGCGGCGCCCACCAACTGATTTGGATCGTGTTTTTCAGGCATTTGTTTTATCCGACTCGGAAGCGAGCGACCGACGCCTTCAATTCACGCGCCAGTGTTGCAAGCTGACCGATCGACTGCGCCGCCTGCCGCGTGCCCTGCGATGTTTGCTCGGTTACCGTCAAGATGCGCTCGATCGAATGAGCGACACCGCCTGCAGATTGCGCCTGATCGTTTGTCGCCGAAGCAATTTTCTCCACCTGATCGGTCAGCTGGCGCGAAACGCGGCCGATATCCGAGAGTGCATTACCGGCTGCGTCCGACAACTTGGCGCCTTCGACCACGCCCTGCGTGCTCTTTTCCATGGCTGCGACCGCATCCTGCGTATCGGTTTGAATCGTGCGCACCAGCGCGCCAATCTGCTTGGCGGCTTCTGCGGAGCGATCGGCCAGGCGCTGCACCTCTTCCGCAACGACCGAGAATCCTCGTCCGGCTTCGCCCGCCGAAGCCGCCTGAATCGCGGCATTCAATGCCAGCACGTTCGTTTGCTCCGTAATGTCGGTGATCAGCTCGACGATTTCGCCGATTTCCTGAGAGGACTCACCGAGTCGCTTGATGCGCTTGGCTGTCTCCTGGATCTGCTCGCGTATCTCGTTCATGCCGCTGATCTGGTTAAACACCGCGCGCTGCCCGCGCTCAGCGGCTTCCAGAGAAGCGCGCGCGACTTTCGCCGATTCACCCGCATTCTTCGATACGTCGTTAATCTGCGACGCCATCTTCAATACCTTGTCGCCGGTGTCCTTGATCTCCTGCGACTGCGCCTCGGAGGCGGTCAGCAGGCGGGTCGCGATATCACGTGCCTGTGTCGACGCGGTATTTACTTGCTCTGCCGTGTTGTTGATGCGCCCCACCAGCCCGCGCAATTCTTCAACCGTGTAATTCACAGAGTCCGCGATGGCGCCAGTGATGTCCTCCGACACCGTGGCCTGCACCGTCAAGTTGCCGTCGGCAACCTCCTGCAGTTCGTTCATCAGCCGCAAAATCGCCGCCTGATTTACGTCATTCGTCTTCTTCGCATCCTGCTCAAGTCGCTCGGCCTGCATTCGCTGCACGTTGGCTTCTGACGCGCGGTGACGCGTGTCTTCGAGCAGCACCTTGAAAATTGCGAGGCCGGCCAGCAGCAAGCCGCTGCCGAACACCACCATCAGCAAGAAGTTCAACACGCGCGTGCGCTGCGCGGCGTTGTAAAGCCCGCCCAGCTGTCCGACCTGCTGCCGCAGCATTTCGGAATCACGCAAGATGCCGAGCTCGGCTTCTTTGGCCTGCACAATCGCCTGCAGGCTCCCGAGTGCCCCTTCAATTGACTTCTGAAACTCGCTGTAGACCTTCAGCAATTCCTGCAGGCGCGAGCGCGCTTCATTGTCGGTCGCGGGGCTGATGCGCAACGCGTCGCTACCTGACAGCAGTGCTTGCGTCAGATCGCGAAACTGATTGATGTCTCGACCTAATGTCAATGCAACTTCGGCATTGGCGACGTTACCGGCAACCAGCGAATTCGCGCTTTTGCCGAGCCGCTGCGTCAGCGTGACCAATTGGCCTGCCGTGGCGACTTCGCGTGAAGACGCACCCACTTGAAGCTTGAGCGCCATGATTTCTTCGGTTAGCTGCTGCAGCCGCGGACTCGCGTCGTTGATCTTCTTGATGACGTCGCCGAAAGCGAGCAGAATTTTTTCATTCGCCAGAATCACCGACGCCGCCGACTCGCTTGCCCGCCAATTCGCCAGCAGTTTGTCGAGCTCGGGAGTGATGGCGTCCCCGCTGGTCGGCGACAGACCACGCTGCTCATCGCCCTTCATCAACGCGTCGAGATTGGTCCGGATCGCGTCGCGGCTTTCCTTGACTTCCGAAAATGCGGCGCGGTTTCCGCCTACCGCATTCGGCGCGGCCTTTGCCAGCCGCTGCGTGTGCATCAACGTGTCTCCAACAATCTCGATTTGCATGGCGCCGTTCGACCCGGTGCGGTTATCGATGAAGAGCACGAGAACAAACAGCAGCAGACACGTAATAAGCAACGCCAGCAGCATCTGAACCTGTGAGTTGACCGGTTTGTCGCCGATCACTGGCAGCCGCATTTCGATCAGGCGATCCATGAAGCGCATCGCGCGGCCGCTGCTGCCGGGGCGTTCGAGCATGACCGTCTTCGGCGCCGGATCCGACATCGTCGTACGCGGCGAAATCGTGTTTAGCATCGTCGATGGACGAAACGGATCACCGCGACTACGGCTCGATCGCTCCTTCGGCCTTTTCTTGACTGCTACCGGTCCCATGTCCAGTGCCATTTAAACCCTCCGCCGCTACAACTCCGCCGTACCCTTGTGCAGCTCAATTGCGAGCCGCATCGTATCGCCGCCCTTTTTTAGTTAGCGGTCCCGTTGCTGGTGCGTCTTATTACCGGTGTGTCGTTCAAACCGCAATTGCCGCAAAATGAGACGACGTCGCCAGCTCGCGCAATTCGAGCGCAGTCATCGTCAATCCATCGCCATCCCGGTACCGCACGTGCTCCCAGCTGGCCCTGCTCGCTGGCGGCGCGCCACCGAGCTCCGTTAGATCTTTCAGATTTCGGATACCGAACGCGCGCGTTACAAGAATCCCTGCGTTTACGCCAAGTACTTCACCAAATACAAGCAACTGATTCGTCTGCTCCGGCGCGAGCGGCTCACGACCCATCAGATGCAGAAGATCGACGACACCAATCAATCTTCCTCGAACGTTGGCGAGTCCGCGATACCAGGGCCGCGTCCATGGCACGGGCGAGATATCCGGCAGGCTGACGATCTCGCCGGCCAGTGCCATTTCAATCAAATAGTTTTCGGGGCCGATACGTACTGCGAGACGCGTCGGCTCAACAGGCTTGTTCGGCGCTTCCTTCAGGCGTTGCGCCAGCTGCGTCGAGAACTCGCGCAGCTTCACGAGTTGCCGATTGGTGGCTTCGCCGCTGGTGGCCATGGTGGAGTCGTTTCGCCTAGCTATCGACTAGTTGAAAGCGGCGATCTTTTCGAGCAACTCGTCGGCCTTGACCGGCTTTACGACGTAGTCGCGCGCACCCTGCCGCAGCCCCCAAATGCGATCGGTCTGCTGATTTTTGCTGGTGCACATGATGATCGGAATGTTTTGGGTCACGGGGTCTTTCGATAGCGCTCGCGTCAGCTGAAAGCCGTTCTGCCCAGGCATCACGACATCCATCAGGATCAGATCTGGGATCAAGGTCTTTACTTTGATCATTGCTTCGTCCGCGTTTTCCGCAGTCGACACGGCGTACCCCTGCTTGGTCAGCATCTCAGTCAGAACGTGGCGCTCCGTCGGTGAATCGTCGACGATTAAAACTTTCTTGATCGGCATGGCTCTCCCCTGGCCGCAGCTTCGATTTCTCTATTGCATCGAATGCTGGCGTACCGCAGTCAGCAGACTGTCCTTTGTAAACGGCTTTGTCAGATATTCACTGGAACCCACCATGCGCCCACGAGCCCGATCGAATAGTCCATCCTTTGAGGACAGCATCACGACTGGCGTCTTGTGAAAGCGCGGGCTGCGCTTGATCAGAGCGCACGTCTGATAGCCATCAAGACGCGGCATCAAGATGTCGCAAAAAATGATGTTGGGTTGGTGATCGTTGATCTTCGAAAGCGCCTCGAAGCCATCCTGTGCCAGGATCACCTGGCAACCGGCCTGCGACAGAAAAATCTCTGCGCTTCGACGGATGGTGTTCGAGTCGTCGATCACCATCACCTTCTTTCCTCGGATTTCTGAAAGATCCTGAGCCGCCATCTGTTGCTACCCATTTCACGCTTGTCACCGAGCCTGCGTTGTACGCGACAATGGCGCGCGCTCAGCGCCGAATACCGCGGTTCCGAGGTCAGATTTCAACCATTTCGAAATCCTCTTTGCGCGCCCCGCACTCGGGACACGTCCAATTCGGAGGAATGTCTTCCCACCGAGTTCCGGCCGCGACGCCTGCGTCCGGAACCCCCGCTGCCTCGTCATAGATCCAGCCACAGATGAGACACATCCAGGTTTTCATCGCCGCGTCGGTCGCCATGGTGTCAAGCAAAGAGAAGCCGGCGCTAGTTACAACCCTGGTTCAACTTCAGGAAACGCGAACTCGACGGCTAAAATCAATAGGTTAGCGGGTGATCATAACGTGGCATAACAGGTAACCGCTACCCACTCACGGCTACCCACTTTGCGTTACGCCTTCAGTCTTATTCGGCTGCGCGTTTTCAGGAACGACATGCGGTGGCGTGGGCTTAACTTCGTCGATTTCGATGGCGCCTGAGATGCCGCAGCTTGAGGGAATTTATCTGCTAACGCCTGATGTGGGAGCGCGCGCCTTCGACACCGTGCTGAACGTCGTTCAACAATCACTGCTGGCTGGAGTGCGCGCCATCCAATATCGAGACAAAAGTGTGGGAGTGACGCGGCGGTTGGAGCGCGCGTGCCAGCTTGTCGCGCTGACTCGCGCCGAAGGTGCACTGCTGATTGTTAACGACAGCGTCGATATTGCACTGAGCGCCGGCGCGGATGGCGTGCATCTGGGACGCGACGACGGTGACGTGGCGGATGCGCGCCGCAAGCTTCCACACCAGCTGATCGGCGTGTCCTGCTACAACGAGTTGGACCGGGCGAGTGCAGCAGTCGCGGCCGGTGCTGACGCGATTGCGTTCGGCTCGATTTACGCATCGCGCACCAAGCCCCTCGCCATCCGTGCAGGGCTGTCGCTGTTATCTGATGCGCGAGCCGCATGGCCGCAACAGCGCATTATTGCGATCGGCGGCATCAACGCCGATAACGTCGCGACCGTAGCGGCTGCCGGCGCTGATGCGGCCGCGGTGCTCGAGGCGATCTTTGGGGCTGTCAATCCGGCGGCCGCAGCCCGCGAACTAGTACAGCGATTCAATGAAGGACATGCAGATTGCAGACACAGATTGCAGACATGACGAGCAACAAACAGCTATTTGAACGCGCACAGCACTCGATTCCCGGAGGAGTGAACTCACCGGTCCGCGCATTCCGCTCGGTCGGTGGCACACCGCGCTTTATCGAGCGAGCTGCCGGTCCTTACTTCTGGGACGTGGAAGGCACGCGCTATATCGATTACATCGGCTCATGGGGGCCGATGATCCTGGGCCACGCGCACAGCGCCGTCGCGCGCGCGATTCAAGAGGCGTTATCGCGCGGTATTTCCTTCGGTGCCCCGACGGAGGCCGAGGTCGAGATGGCCGAGGTGCTGATTCAACGTGTGCCGTCGATGCAGCAGGTGCGGCTCGTGTCGTCGGGCACCGAGGCGGCGATGAGCGCAATCCGTCTCGCCCGGGGTGCGGCCGGGGACGGAACAAGACGCAAAATAATCAAATTCGAAGGTTGCTATCACGGGCATGCCGACAGCCTGCTGGTTAAGGCAGGCTCGGGGCTGCTGACGTTCGGCCATCCGAGCAGCGCCGGCGTTCCGGCCGATATTACGCAGCACACGCTAGTGCTCGACTACAACGATTCCCAGCAGTTGCAGGATGCGTTCAAGCAGCATGGCGATGACATTGCATGCGTCATTGTCGAGCCGATCGCCGGCAACATGAATTTGGTTCGTGCGACAGCCGAGTTTCTAAACACAATGCGTGAGCAATGCTTGGCGCACGGCGCGTTGTTGATCTTCGACGAAGTGATGTCAGGATTTCGCGTCGGGCCCGGAGGTGCGCAGGCGCTCTACGGCATCGATCCCGACATCACGGTGCTCGGCAAGGTCATCGGTGGTGGCATGCCGCTCGCGGCGTTCGGCGGAAAGCACGCCGTTATGCAGCGCCTGGCACCGCTGGGCAACGTGTATCAGGCAGGTACCTTGTCAGGCAATCCAGTCGCAGTGGCGTGCGGGCTTGCCACTTTGAATGAAATTGCCCGGCCCGGTTTTTACGACGAGCTCGCCAAGCGCACGCAATCGCTCGTGCATCGGCTGGTAGCAGCCGCGAAAAGCAGTGCGCCCGGCTTAGCGTTTTCCGGCGATAGCGTTGGCGGCATGTTCGGCATTTACTTCGCCGCCACTGTGCCCGTCCGGTACGCCGACGTAATGGCGTGCGATATCGAGCGATTCAAGCGGTTCTTTCATGCAATGCTGGAGCGCGGCGTTTACCTCGCGCCGTCGGCCTACGAAGCAGGCTTCGTTTCGATGGCGCATGATGATGCAGTGATCGATGCGACCATCGCTACAGCGGAGCAAGCCTTTGCGGAAGTCCGCTGATTGGACGATGCAAACGGGCGCGAAAGACGGGAACTTGATACTCAATAGTTAGACGAAAGACCATGCCATCGCTTCCACTGATTAAATCGCGAACCCTAATATTCGCGCTTGCCGCCGTCGTAGCAACGTCCTCCGCGGCACAATCGCTGCCTCGCTTCGGCGCTGCCGAAAAACATGTCGACGCTGACCTGATCGCTGCAACCGACGCGATCGTCCCAGGCCAACCGCTCACCGTCGGCCTACGTCTGAAGCACGAGCACGAGTGGCACACCTATTGGCAGGTCCCGGGCGATTCCGGGCTGCCGACGCAGATCAAATGGCAGCTGCCAGCTGGCTTCAATAGCGGGCCGATCGCCTGGCCTCACCCGAAGCGGTTGCCTGTCGGTCCCTTGATGAATTTTGGCTACGAAGGCGAAACGCTGTTGCTGACGACCGTACAAGTCCCTGCCGATCTGCCGGTTGGCACACCCGTAACCTTGAACGCGAAGGCGTCTTGGCTCGAGTGCAAGGACGTCTGCATTCCGGGCGATGCCCAGGTGAAATTGACGTTGCCCGTCAAGGCGCAGGCGGCGCCGTCGTCATCGGCTGCACTCTTTAAGGCAACGCAAGCACTTGTGCCGGCGGCTGTGTTGACGTCGACGGCGAGCATCGATGCGAATCGAATTCGTTTGGCACTTGCACCCCCCGCGGGCAGGACACTCGAAAAGTTTGAGTTCTTTCCGCTAGAGGAGGGCCGTATCGAAGCGGCCGCGCCGCAGATTTTGAAAAGCGAGAACGGGCAATCAGCGATTTATCTGACGGCGGCGAAACCGATCGCGCCCGACTTCAAAACCTTGAAAGGCGTCGTTGTCGCCAACGGCGGACCCGGCTACGCAAACGGATGGGCGCACGTCGTGCAGGCACCGATGTCCGTCGGCGCGGTCGGGGCCGCGGCTGGCGCAACGGGAGCCGCGAATGGATCGGGCTCGTCGATGTCGCTTTGGGCAGCGCTGGGCACTGCACTGCTCGGCGGATTGATACTGAATCTGATGCCGTGCGTGTTTCCGGTTTTGTCTCTGAAGCTGATTGGGCTTGCACAGCATCGCACCCACTCGGGACCGATGGCCGCGCACGGCGTTGCGTTTGCAGTCGGAGTGGTCCTATCGTTCGTATTACTCGCCGCATTACTGATCGGATTGCAGCAGGCGGGTAGCGCCCTCGGATGGGGATTTCAGCTGCAAACGCCCTGGGTCGTCGCTGCCTTGACCGTACTGTTTTTCGCGATCGGTTTGAATCTACTCGGCGTCTTTGAAATGACGTTGGGCACTGGCGTTGCCAACATGCGCGCTGCCGACAATCTCGCAAGCAAGTCGGATTGGCGTGGCAGCTTCGGCACCGGTGTGCTGGCGGTCATCGTGGCTTCGCCGTGCACCGCTCCGTTTATGGGTGCCGCCTTGGGTTATGCGATTACGCAGCCCGCGGTGATTGCGTTGTCGGTTTTCGCCGCGCTGGGCGTCGGCATGGCCGCACCCTATGTGTTGCTGACACTGTTTCCTGCGCTGCTCGCGAAGCTCCCGCGGCCCGGACGATGGATGGAGATGTTCAAGCAATTTATGGCGTTTCCGATGTTCGCCACGTGCGTCTGGTTACTGTGGGTACTTGCACAACAGGTCGACGCGGGCGGTATCGCGCTTGCGCTGGGAGTCTTGGTCGCCGTGGGCTTCACTTTGTGGGCGCTCGGCTTATCGCAGCGCGGTGCCCGCGTGTTCCGCTGGGTTGCGGTGGCTGGCGGCATGCTCGCCGCGTTGACCTTTGCACCGATAGCCACCAGTGAAGCCTTAGCGCCAGGCACTCGCACAAACGCCGACGCCGGCTGGATCGAATATTCGCCGGACAAACTGGCACAGCTGCGCGGTGAAGGCAAAGCCGTATTCGTTGATTTCACAGCGGCCTGGTGCGTGACGTGCCAACTGAACAAGCGCGTTGCGTTGCGCGCCGATGGCGTGAAATCACGATTCGCTTCCGACAATATCGTCTTGATGCGCGCCGATTGGACCAATCGCGACGAGAAAATTACGCAGGCGCTCGCGCAGTTCGGGCGCAATGGCGTGCCGCTGTACGTGGTCTACGATCGCAAGGGAGACCCAGCCGTATTGCCAGAACTCTTGACCGAAGGCATCGTTCTGGCCGCGCTTGATAAGGTCAAGGAGACGAGATGAAATTGAACATGAAGATCGCTCTAACCTTCGTTGGAAGCTTGCTGGCGTTCTCGATCGCGTCGATCGCGAGCGCCTCCGCAACGATCGGACAGCCCGC
>DATEOP010000352.1:0-4009 GCA_035274065.1 Burkholderiaceae bacterium | reverse complement strand
CGCGAGCGTCGCGAGGACGCGCTGCGCGGCATGTTGGCCCAGCGCTAGCCACGCTTATGATGGCGGGCGGAGTTATAAAACGACAAATACAAGGGAGACACGATGGACCGGTTCTGGCTGAAGAACTATCCGCAAGGTGTGCCGGCGGATATCGATGCGGGTCAATACAAGTCGCTGATTCAGCTGCTGAACGAAGCGTTCAAGAAGTACAGCGACAAGGCGGCCTACAGCTTTATGGGTGCCGAGATGACGTTCGGGCAGCTCGACGAGCACTCGGCCGCGATCGGCGCCTGGCTGCAGAGCAAGGGATTCACCAAGGGCAAACGCGTGGCGATCATGATGCCGAACGTGATGCAGTATCCGGTGGTGATGGCCGGTGTGCTGCGAGCCGGCTGTACGGTGGTCAATGTCAATCCGCTTTACACGCCGCGTGAGCTCGAACACCAACTGAAGGATTCGGGCGCGGAAGCCATCTTCATTCTCGAAAACTTTGCAGGCACTTTGCAGCAGGTGATCGATCAGGTGCCGAGCAAGACCGTCGTTGTATGCGCCATGGGCGACATGCTCGGCTTCGCGAAAGGAATGCTCGTCAACTTTGTCGTTCGCAACGTCAAGAAAATGGTACCTGCGTTTTCGGTGCCGAACGCGTTGCGATGGGGTGACGTATTGGCCGAAGGGGCGAAAACGACATTGCGGCAGGTGGAGTGCACCCACAATGACGTCGCGTTTCTTCAGTACACCGGCGGAACGACCGGCGTCAGCAAAGGTGCAACGCTGACGCACAAGAACGTGATCGCCAACATGTTGCAGTCAGAGGCCTGGTATCAGCCGGCGCTGAAAAAGCTGAAGCCGGATCAGCAGGTGATCACGGTGACTGCATTGCCGCTGTATCACATCTTCGCACTGACGTGCTGTGCGTTGCTGTCGATGCGAACCGGCGGCAAGAATGTGTTGATTCCGAATCCGCGCGATATTCCGGCCTTCGTAAAGGAGCTGTCAAAACACAAGTTCAGCGTATTTCCCGCAGTCAACACGTTGTTCAATGCGCTTGCGAACAATGACGAATTCAAGAAGCTTGACTTCAAGTCGTTAATTTTGTCGCTGGGTGGAGGCATGGCGGTTCAGCAGGCCGTAGCTGAGAAATGGTTGAAGCTGACCGGCAGCGCCATCTGCGAAGGCTATGGGCTATCAGAAACATCGCCATCGGCCACCTGCAACCCGACCGATACGACGAAATACACCGGAACGATTGGGTTGCCGCTGCCGTCAACGGACATTGCGATTATGGATGACGACGGCAAGCTGCTGCCGGTCGGAAGCGTGGGGGAAATCGCGATTCGCGGACCGCAGGTGATGGCGGGCTACTGGCAGCGCCCCGATGAGACGGCAAAGGTGATGACGTCCGATGGATTTTTCCGCAGTGGCGATATCGGTGTGATGGATGCCGATGGCTATACGAAGATTGTTGATCGGAAGAAAGACATGATTCTTGTTTCGGGCTTCAACGTGTATCCAAACGAAGTCGAAGGCGTAGTCGCGATGCATCCGGGAGTGCTCGAGTGCGCCGCGATCGGTGTTCCCGACGACCATGCGGGTGAAGCGGTGAAGCTGTTCGTCGTCAAGAAGGATGCTGCGCTGACCGAAAAAGACCTATCAGAGTTCTGCAAAGAACATCTGACCGGCTACAAGAAGCCGAAGTACATCGAGTTCCGTACGGACTTGCCGAAAACGAATGTAGGCAAGATCCTGCGGCGTGAATTGAGAGACCAGAAGAAAGCGGCATAGGCACTTAATGAAACGTTTCGAAGATAAAAATCGCGGCAGAGATCGTGATGCGCCCGCCGGCACACGCAGCGGTCCGCGGGCTCGCGCGGTAATGGACCGCAAATTCGGGGCAGCGAGAGCGAAGCCGGACGATTTCAATCGAGCCGACCCGTACCAGCGTGCCGAGCGGCCGACCCGGTCCGGCCCCGCACGCGGCGCACCGGTGGGCGAGCGCCTGCGAGCGCCGGCGCGCGACGGATCGATCGTTCTCGATCCTGACGTCGCACGTGTTTTTCGCGATTCCGAAGCGGTGAACGAGGCGCTCAGGATGGTGATTCGGCTGGCACGTATCGCCGGAGGTGGTCCACGTCCTCCTGCCCGCAGTTTTGATCGAGCCGGCCCCGGTGCGCCACCTAGGCGCACCGGCCCACCGCGTCCACGGCCAGGGCCGGCGTCAGATCGCTTTACCCGGGACGAGCGGCCGCGCCGCGCAGCGCCTTCGCTGCCGCGGCGCGAGCCCCGATTCGAGGAGCCTGAATAGCTCACCTATGCTGGTCTAACCGCATCGCAAATTTGCGACATCCGCTGCCTCAGGCATCGCGCGTTCGGGCAATTGAACCCATTCGCATAGACGAACGTCCAACTACTGGAGTCCGAATTCCGCAAGAATTGCGTGACTGACCGCGCAATCGGGCCGCACCATTGAGCCTAGTGTGGATACGGGCGGTTCGCAGGGGTCCATCGGGAGCCGGTGTGCAAGCAATTCGAAAATCGATCGGATCGTTGCTTCTCGCCGCAGTCTGTTTGACGGCGGCTACGGCGTCCGCTCAGGGTTTGGGCAGCGGACTCCGCTTTGGAACGCCAGGTATTGGCCTCGCGCTCGACCCTTTCTTTGTCACCGATAGTTTCGGAATTCGCGGCCTGATCGGAAGCGGCCCAGCTTCCTACGACTACAACGAAAGCCGCGCGCTCTACGACAGCAAGTATCGCCTCGGCACCGCAATTCTGCTGGCTGACTGGCACCCGTATGCCTCCGGCTTCAGGTTGTCGGGCGGACTTGTCTACAACAGCCCGCGCTTGTCTGATATCGCTCCGCTGAGCGGCGGAGCGCTTAACATGAACCGACTGGCCTATTCGTCAGTCGGACTACTCGATGGCCGCATGGCGGTTTCAAAAGCGACGCCGTACCTTGGTGTCGGCTGGGGATTAGTCCCGCGCGCGGGGTCCCGTTTGTATTTCAGTGCAGATTTGGGTGTGATGTACCAGCGGCCAAGCGCAATGCTGACAGCGTCATGTGGTCCCGCTCTATCGGCCAGCGCGTGCACACAGTTGCACAACGATGAAGCGGAGTTCCGTGAGGGCGCAGATGACTTGCGCCTGTATCCGGTGATATCGGTCGGCTTTGGCCTGCGCTTTTAAGCGTTAGCCGATCGCTCGCGGAACGAGCACGGTGCGCGCGCGTTCGATCAGCGCGCGCCGCAGGCAGCGATAAATCTCCTGAACATCCAATTGCTCGCCATCGGACGGCCGCAGGCGAACCTGCATACCGTCGGCTCGCGCACGCACCTTGACTGACGCCGGAGTGGAACTTCCACTCGCGATACACCGTTGGCAGGCGTCAAGCGCAGCCAGTACCGATTCCTGTCGGCCGGCAACACCCGACAAGTCAATCTGTACTTCGTTAGCTCGCTCACGCACTCGCATCAACATCGCCATCTCCAGGCGTTAGTTTCATTCAACTTTGTGACAGTGCGATTGTTATAGACAACCCGCAATCCGCTGAATGGCCGATTACGTACGCACCCTGCGGACTATTCGACACTGGGCGATAAATAACCCGCAGTTAGCGGCTTAACGCGGCAAGTTGCCTATCGTGTACCGCTGACAGTGCGAACAAAGCAAACACTGCGCCAAGCGCGGCGCAGAGCATGTCGGACTGTGTATCCCATGGGTCGCCTTGGGTGCCAAGGAATTCTTCGGCGCCCTGGCCAAGCAAGAGTGCCGCCCACCATTCGACGAGCTCGTACAAAGCACTGATGGCGAGTGCGATGCAGACGCACAGGAATGCGACCATGCGGCGCCCCTGTGCGTACTTGCCCCGAATCAGGATCTCGCGCGCGACGATGGCTGGTACAAACCCTTGCATGAAGTGGCCGAGCTTGTCGTACGGATTACGCGACAGATCTAACGCTTGCTGCACCCAGCCGCCAAGCGGTACGCGCGCGTACGTGTAGGCGCCGCCAAG
>DATEOP010000351.1:0-6125 GCA_035274065.1 Burkholderiaceae bacterium | reverse complement strand
CTCGGCGGCGCTATGGCAGCGGCGACCGATGAAGCCGGAATTCAGTTTCGAATATTGAATCGCTCGAAGGGCCCGGCGGTGCGAGCCACGCGCGCGCAGGCGGACCGAGTTCTGTATCGCCAGGCGATTCGACGCCGCCTCGAAAACCAGCCGAACCTGTGGCTGTTCCAGCAGCCTGTTGACGACCTTCTGCTCAGGGGTGGCAGAGTTGTCGGCGCCGTCACGCAGTCGGGAATCCGTTTTCAGGGCGCGACCGTGGTCCTAACGGCGGGAACATTTTTAAACGGGCTCGTGCACATCGGATTAAATAATTACGCCGCCGGCCGTGCCGGAGATCCGGCATCGGTCTCGCTTGCCGCTCGGCTAAAGGAGATGCAACTGCCGCAGGGCCGGTTGAAGACAGGAACACCGCCCCGAATCGACGGGCGCACGATCGATTTCGCAGCGTGCGACGAACAGTTGGGTGAAACCGATCCGATACCGGTGTTCTCCTTCTTGGGGTCGGCTGATCAGCATCCACGCCAAGTGTCTTGCTGGATAACGCATACGAACCCACAGACACACGAGCTGATACGGGGAAACCTCGATCGTTCGCCAATGTATTCGGGGGTAATCGAAGGCGTCGGTCCGCGCTACTGCCCGTCAATCGAAGACAAGATTCATCGGTTTTCCGGCAAGTCGAGCCATCAGATTTTTCTGGAGCCCGAGGGGCTGACCACGCACGAGATTTATCCCAATGGCATCTCGACTTCATTGCCGTTCGATGTTCAGCTGAGTGTCGTACGGTCGATTGCCGGTTTGCACCAGGCGCACATCGTGCGGCCTGGCTACGCTATCGAGTATGACTATTTCGATCCGCGGGCGCTGAAGAGCTCGCTCGAGACCAAGTTAATCGGCGGTTTGTTCTTCGCTGGACAGATCAACGGCACCACCGGCTACGAAGAGGCCGGGGCGCAGGGGCTGCTAGCAGGTATCAATGCAGCGCTCGCGGCTAGCGGCCGCGATGCGTGGTGTCCGGCGCGCAATGAAGCTTATCTGGGCGTGCTCGTGGACGATCTGATTACGCGCGGGGTTGCCGAGCCCTACCGGATGTTCACCAGCCGCGCGGAATATCGCCTGTCGTTACGAGAGGACAACGCTGACGTGCGCCTTACTGAGATTGGCCGCACGCTTGGCTGTGTCGACGACGGTCGATGGGATGCATTCTGTCGAAAGCGGGATGCTGTAGCTAAAGAGATAGAGCGGCTGAAGTCTACGTGGGTGAATCCTCACTTACTTGCTGATGGAGAAGCGGTGCGCGTCCTAGGCCAACCAATCGACCGCGAGTACACCTTGGCTGAGCTGCTGAAGCGCCCGACTGCGACATATTCTGCTTTGACGACGTTGCGTCGTGCAGACGGTTCGATTGTGGGTGGTCCTGTGGTGGGCGATTACGCCGTTGCAGAACAGGTCGAGATTTCCATCAAATACGCCGGCTACATCGCCCGACAACAAAACGAAGTAGCGCGTCTCGAATCGCACGAAACGACTCGTATCCCGGAACTGTTTGACTACGACCAGGTGCGCGGACTCTCATTCGAAGTCAGACAGAAGCTGCGCGAGCAGCTTCCTGAGACCATCGGCCAGGCGTCACGCATATCTGGAGTAACGCCCGCGGCGATCTCGTTATTGCTTGTGCACCTGAAGCGGCACGGGAACACGGGTCGCGACAGGCAGCTTGCTGCGTAATTGCGGCCGACACTTTGCCGGCGCAACTTTCGCAGCAACGGTCCGCTGAGCCTGTCAGTGCTGACGCCATCACCAGTGGCGCCGCTGAACTTGGGCTACGTTTGAGCGGTTCGCAATCCGATGCACTGGCTCGCTACGCCACACTACTGTTGCGCTGGAGTGTCGTGCATAACCTGACAGCGATTCAAGAGCCTTCAGACGTGCTCAGTCATCATCTACTCGATTCCCTTGCGATCGTGCCTGAAGTGCGGCATGTCGTCGGTGATGGTGCGACTCGAATACTCGACGTCGGTGCGGGTGGTGGCTTGCCCGGCGTGGCTCTTGCAATCGCCGCACCGCATGCGCAGGTGACACTCGTTGACAAGGTTCAAAAGAAAATCGCGTTCTTAACGCAGGTAAAGGTCGAGCTTGCGTTAAACGACGTCGACTGCGTGCATGCAAGAGTTGAGACATTTCAAACCGAATCGCCGTTCCGGCTTATCGTGGCTCGCGCCTTCGCGTCGCTAAGCGAGTTCGTTTCGTCGACGCGACATCTTCTTGCCCCCGATGGCTGGTGGTTTGCTATGAAGGGCGCGTTACCGAGCGACGAGCTCAACGAGCTAGAGCGTTCGCTGCCATACGTGTACGCGCGCACGGTCCGGCTGCACGTGCCGCGTCTGAACGCTGAGCGGCATCTAGTG
This sequence comes from Burkholderiaceae bacterium, assembly GCA_035274065.1. Classification (GTDB taxonomy): domain Bacteria; phylum Pseudomonadota; class Gammaproteobacteria; order Burkholderiales; family Burkholderiaceae_F; genus JACCZX01. The sequence continues at coordinate 3,717 of DATEOP010000351.1, read as the reverse complement.
TTGATGCAGATCGCTCGGTAAATGGCTCGCATCTTTTGCATAGCCAATCAAAAAGGCGGGGTGGGGAAGACAACCACGGCGGTCAACCTCGCGGCCGGAATCGCAGCGCACGGCCAGCGTGTATTGCTGGTTGATCTCGATCCTCAGGGAAACGGCACAATGGGCAGCGGAATAGACAAGCGAAGCCTTTCCGCTACCGTGTATCAGGTGCTGGTTGGGATGTCCGACGTGCGGGCGGCGCGGCAGCATGCCGAGCACGGTGGTTACGACGTACTCGGCGCGAACCGCGAACTGGCGGGTGCCGAAATTGATCTCGTTGATCTAGATCATCGTGAAACGCGTCTCAAGGGTGCACTTGAGTCGGTGAACGATCAATACGAGTTCATCCTGATCGATTGCCCGCCTTCACTGTCGCTGCTGACGTTAAACGGACTGTGTGCCGCACACGGCGTGATCATTCCGATGCAGTGCGAATATTTCGCACTCGAAGGACTTGCTGATTTGGTCAACACCATTCAGCGAGTTGCATCGAATCTGAACCCGGATCTGCGCATCATCGGTCTGCTGCGAGTGATGTTCGATGCGCGCATGACGCTGCAGCAGCAGGTATCGGATCAGCTGGTGGCGAAATTCGGCGACAAAGTGTTCGACACCATCATTCCGCGCAACGTGCGATTGGCCGAGGCGCCGAGTTACGGCCTGCCGGGGGTTGTCTACGACCGTGCCTCAAAGGGGGCGCAGGCGTATGTCTCGTTCGGTGCGGAAATGATCCGTCGCGTCCATGCAATGGAACGTGCAGCCTGATGCGGCAAGCTCTGCAGATGTTCGAGCCGGCATCCATCCCGCCAACGTTGCGAGCCCACGGACACCAGTACACGCTCGCAGCACGTATCGAGGATGCTGCACTGTCCGTATCGCAGCCCACACAGCAGAGTTTCTTTGATGGCTGGCTGTTGAGGTATTCGCCCGGAAAGGCGAAGCGCGCCCGCTCAATAAACAGTGTCGGTGGCGGTGTCTTGCCGCTCGACGAAAAAATTTCTCACTGCATTGATTTTTACCGCCAACTCAGCCTGCCATGTTTGTTTCGAATCACGCCTTTTTCGCAGCCCTACAACCTCGATAGCAAGCTGGCGGACGCGGGTTTCGGCGCGCATCAAGACACCCGGGTGATGTCGGTTGCGCTGTCACAGACGAAGGCAGGTGCGACGCCGACAACTGCGCGATCGGTCGACGCTGAGCAATTCGCGGCGGTGTTTTGCAAGCTGCACGGCATTGACGCGACCAAGGCAAGCGCAGAGCGCGATCGTTATGCAAGAGCTTCTGATCGCAGCGCGTTCGTGGTCCAGTGGGACAACGACGCGCCCATCGCGTGTGGCAGCGTAGCGATAGAGCGCGGGCTCGCTGGCATTTTCGGCATGGTGACAGCGACCGAGCATCGTGGTCGCGGGGTCGCCAGCTCAATTGTCTCGCAGCTCTTGCAGTACGCGCGTGAGGCTGGTGCTGAAGTGGCGTATTTGCAAGTCGAAGCAGACAACGCGCCGGCACGGCGAGCCTATTCGAAGTTCGGATTCGAGGACTGTTATGCGTATTGGTATCGCACTCCACTGAAAAGCCACGACAACGTATGAATGAACATGACGCGAAATAAGGGACTCGGCCGTGGGCTCGACGCTCTGCTCGGCGCAGACCGTACGCCGAGCGCGGCTGCTGTGGGTGTCCTGCCGGTCGATCAACTACGGCCTGGTAAGTATCAGCCGCGTACAAAGATGAATCCGGAATCCCTGCGCGAGCTGGCCGAATCGATCAAGGCGCAGGGGGTGATGCAGCCGGTTCTCGTACGTGCTGTCACTGGCGGGTACGAAATCATCGCGGGTGAGCGCCGTGTCCGCGCCGCTTTGCTTGCGGGCCTGCACGAGGTGCCTGTCATCATCAAGCAGGTCCCCGATAACGCCGCTCTTGCGATGGCATTGATTGAAAATATCCAGCGCGAAGACCTGAATCCGCTCGAGGAGGCGCATGGCGTGCAGCGGCTAATCCGCGAATTTGATTTCACGCACGAGCAAGCTGCGCAAGCGATCGGACGCTCACGCAGCGCGACGTCGAATCTGCTGCGCTTAACCAACCTCGCGGCACCGGTTCAGCAACTGGTTTTGGATGGAAAATTGGACATGGGACACGCGCGCGCGCTGTTGGCGCTCAGCGCCGCGCAGCAGATTCAGCTCGGCAATCGCATTGCGGCCGAGCAGCTTTCGGTTCGCGCGACCGAAGCGATAGTCGCGCATGGAGGCGCCGCAAAAGCGCGCAAGACATCGAAGAAGCAGCCGGCGCGCGCTCGCGACATCGTACGCCTCGAAGACGAGCTGGCCGACACTCTGGCGGCGGACGTACGGCTGCAAGCTGATGCGCGCGGCAAAGGCGAGCTAACGATCAAGTTTGCCAGCCTCGACCAGCTTGAAGGAATCGTGGCGCGTCTACGCCGGTAACTGCGCACTCAACGCTTTGACCCGCCTTCTTCCGGCGCAGTACAATGCGCAGCTTTTTTTCATTGACGACTTGCTCCAACTCCCCATGTCTTTCGCACTGAGCCAGCCGATTCGAACGGTGCTCAGGTGGCAACTTCTCGCCACCGTATTGGCTGTCGTCGTGCTGGGTTGGATTGCAGGCACGCACGGCGCGATTTCCGCGGCGCTGGGTGGGTCGATCAGCATGATGGCCGGTGCGATTGCGGCTTGGTATGCATTGCGCAAGACTGCGCGGGATCCGGCGACGGCGATAACAAGTGCCTTGATCGCAGAGGGCTTGAAAGTTCTTCTGATCGTCGTGGGTTTGGCGGCGGTTTTCATTTTGTACAGGAGTGTGGTGGCCTTCGGCTTCATCGCAACGTTTGCGATTACGACGCTCCTGTTTTCGATGGCCCTTTTCGTCAGAGAAACGTAGCGCCGTGGCGACCGAGCATCCACAGACACCGACCGAGTACATCGCGCACCATCTGACGTTTAATGCGTCGGGCGAGGGGTTCTGGGCTTTTCACTGGGACACGATCGCTATCTCGGTCGTGCTGGGCGTGTTGATGCTGGGCTTCTTGCGCTGGATAGTCAGCGGCGCTACGTCCGGTGTCCCGGGGAAGCGCCAAGCCTTCGTCGAGTTGGTGATCGATTTCATCGACGACCAGGTCAAAGGTATCTACCACGGTGAATCACATCGATTTGTTGCCGCCACCGCGCTGACTGTGTTTCTGTGGGTGCTGCTAATGAACGCGATGGACTTTCTGCCGGTCGATATCGTCGCGTGGTTCCACCACAACGTTTTAGGGCAGAACAATTTCCGCAACGTTCCGACGGCCGATGTAAACACTACTTTCGCGCTTGCACTATCCGTCTGGCTGCTGATGATTTACTACTCGATCGCAGTCAAAGGCCTGGGCGGTTGGATCTACGAGCTGTTTTGCACACCCTTCGGCAAGAATCCGTTGCTGTGGATTCCGAATCTTCTTTTCAATTTGGTCGAGTTGATTTCACGGCCGCTGTCGCACTCGTTGCGGCTGTTCGGCAACATGTATGCGGGCGAAATCATCTTTCTGCTGTTATGGACGATGGCCGCTGCAGGGCTGGTGGGGACCGTTGCCAGCGTAGTGCTGGCGCTTGGCTGGTCGATCTTCCATATTCTGATCGTCGTGTTGCAGGCATACATCTTCATGATGTTGACGGTGGTCTACAT
>DATEOP010000350.1:0-4496 GCA_035274065.1 Burkholderiaceae bacterium | reverse complement strand
GTGTTCGACCGCACTCCTCAGAATCCCGACGAAAGCGCTGTTGAGGATGCCGTTGCGCTCTACACGTCAGCAGACTGCGATGGCGTTATCGCGTTGGGTGGCGGCTCGCCAATCGATCTCGGAAAGGCGGTTGCACTGCTGGCCACGCACGTTGGGCCGCTCGAGCAGTACGCGCTGATCAACGGTGGTCTTGCGAAAATTACTTCAAAGGTGGCGCCGCTGATCGCAATACCAACAACCGCCGGCACCGGTAGTGAAGTTGGGCGCGGCGCGCTGATTACGTTAAACGACGGGCGCAAACTAGGCTTCATCAGTCCGCACATGATTCCGAAGATCGCGATCTGCGACCCTGAGCTGACGCTGGGTTTGCCTGAACGTCTGACCGCTGCGACCGGCATGGATGCTCTGACTCATTGCATCGAGACTTATCTTTCACCGCGCGTGAATCCACCGGCCGACGCAATCGCGCTCGATGGCGCCGCCCGCGCTGCACGCTGGATTCGCGACGCGGTCGACGACGGAGCCAACCGCGATGCGCGGTGGAACATGATGATGGCGGCGCTGCAGGGCGGGCTTACATTCCAGAAAGGCCTGGGAGCAGTCCACTCGATGTCGCATCCGCTCGGTGGCCTTAAGACACCGACACTGCACCACGGCACTCTGAACGCAGTCATATTGCCGGCCGTGCTTCGCTTCAACGCATCACACGCCGTCGAAAAAATGTTCGCGCTCGAAGTGGCGTTGAACGTACCGCAGTCAAGCGATCTAGCGAGTTTTATCGAGGTGTTGAACGCAGACCTTGGCTTGCCGCGGACACTGCGTGCGATGGGCGTCACCGAGGACATCATTCCAAGGATGGTCGATGGTGCGCTGAAGGACCATTCGACTGCGACCAATCCGCGCCCTGTGATGCGCGAAGATTTCGAAGGCCTGTTTGCCCAGACGATGGGGTCTGCGCCAGCCAGACCTCATGAAATGATCAAGGAGACGACGTGAGTAAGCTTTTTACAATGAGAATTGGCGCGAACAATCGCCGGCGAGACCTGATGGTTTGCGCTCTCGCGATCGTGGCCGGCGTGACAGCATCGTCCGCTGTACTGGCGCAGCCGGCCAACTATCCAAACAAGCCGATTCGCATAATCGTTCCGTTTGCCGTGGGCGGCATCGCCGATACCTTCGGTCGCGTGATCGGCATCAAGTTGACGGAGGCCTGGGGACAACCGGTCATCGTCGAAAATAAAACAGGCGCCGGCGGAAATATTGGCGCCGAACTCGTGGCTAAGTCACCGCCCGACGGCTACACGCTGGTGATCGGCAACAACGGCACGCATGCCGTCAACGTCAGCCTCTTTAAAACGATACCGTTCGATCCGATCAAGGACTTCGCACCGGTGGCGCACATCATGGAAGCCGAGGGCCTGTTGGTCGTCAACCCCGCTGTCAAGGCGAATTCGGTGCGGGAGATTATCGAATTGGCTCGCGCGCAGCCCGGGAAACTGAGCTACGCATCGGGCGGACTCGGTACCACAAGTCACCTTGCTGGCGAGCTGTTCAAGTCGACCGCTAAGGTCGACATTGTTCACGTGCCATACAAAGGAAATTCGCCGGCGATCGCGGATCTCTTGGGGGGTCAAACTCAGCTTTCGTTTGCAACGATGCCCACTGTGCTGCCACATGTAAAGGCGGGCAAACTGCGCGCCATCGCATCGATTGGGCTGGCACGCACCACCGCGCTGCCGGACGTTCCGACGGTCGCCGAATCCGGCTTGCCCGGCTTTGAGGTCAGCAACTGGATCGGGCTGTTCGCGCCAGCAGGAACGCCACCGGACATCGTTGCCAAACTAAATGCTGAAGTGCAAAAAATCATGCAGTCGCCCGACGTTCAAAAGCGGCTGGAAGCCGAAGGCGCGCGCTTCATTCCGACGACGCCAGGGCAGTTCGCTTTGTTTCAGAGGGAAGAAATGGTCAAATGGGCAAAGATCATCAAAGACGCCAACATCAAGGCGGAATGACGAAACAACATCGAGCGGCAACCACAAGGAAATCGACCCATGTCACTGATCAAAACCGTAACGATGGCCCTTCTTGCGAGTGCTTGGATTTTTTTGGCACCGGCGCACGCTGGGAATATCGATGATGTAATCAAGGCGGGCGTGCTGCGTGCATGCACGCCTGGCGATTACAAACCGTTCAGCTTCGCCAAGCCGGACGGTACCTACGAAGGCATCGACATCGATTTGATGCAGTCGCTGGCTACCAGTCTTGGCGTCAAAGTGGAGTACGTGAAAACGACGTGGGCTAATTTGCTCGCCGACTTCACGGCCAACAAGTGCGATATCGCGGTCGGTGGTATTTCGGTCACACTGGACCGCCAAAAGCGAGTTGGCTTCAGCAATGCGTACATGATCAATGGCAAAACTCCGATCGTCAGATGCGCCGACGTCAAACGGTTTCAAACCGTCGCGGATATTGACAAGGCCGATGTCAAAGTGATTGCAAACCCTGGCGGTAGTAACGAGCGGTTCGCAAAGGCGAATTTCAAGACCGCGAAGTTGACGATCCACCAGGACAACCTAGGAATTTTCGACGAAGTCCTCAAAGGCAACGCTGACGTATTCGTTACCGAGTCGGCAGAAGCGATCGTGCAGCAAAAGCAGAAGCCCGGCTTGTGTGCGGTCAATCCCGACAAGCCGCTTCAATACGGCGAGATGGCCTACATCCTGCCGCGTGGTGACGTGCTGACAAAAGATTACGTTGACCAGTGGCTGCACCTGGCGAAGGCGAGCGGCGAGTACCAGCGCATTATCAGCCGCTGGTTGAACTGAGCGAGTACGAAGTACTAGTGCAGCGGTGCAGCCGGGCGATCCTCGGCTTCTTCCGGCGGCTCCGCATGCACGACGTGACCGGCGACATTTGGAAACATCGGCGCGCCACAGTCGTCGCAAAACTCGAGCGGAAAGCGGTGCGCGTGGGCCACGACCTTGTTAAGGCTCAGCGCCTTCAGAGCCTTGTCGACGTCTTCCATCGTTTGTTCTTCATCGTCCCCCAGTAGCGGCCATACGATGCCCTCGATCACATCGTCGTCGCTGCTGGTTTTCGCGAGCCCGATACGCACTTCGCCTCCTGAACTACCACTCGGATCCTCGAACACGCCGAACGCAGCCGTCAGCGCAGCCGGCGTGAAGTCATAAGCAAGCTTCAGATACGAAACCGCGGCTTCCAGCGAAAACTCGCGAAGCTCGCGATCTGCGTAGCGCAGGGCGGCGTGAAACGCGTTGGGTGCGAGCACGCGGAATCGGCACCCCGTCATCACCGGCTGCAGCGCACCGGCGACCTGTTCGCTGAAAGCTGCCAGTGCCGCCATCTTCGAATCTGGGTCGACGCCTGATTCCTGCCAGTGATAAAGGGGTGCGCCCTGCGGTGCTGCGATGGCGACGAGTACATAACGCGTGTCGGCGAGCATTGCCACCGGCTCGCGCAGTTTTCTGGCATCCATATGCAGCGTGATGTTTTCGGCGACCGCATCGCCGAGCTGCTCGATCTGCTTACGCACGTCCGCGAATGCTTCCGGCAACTGGTCGATCGAGAACAGATAGTCGGCGAGCGCCATGCGCGCGTTGCGCGCAAGCAAATGGCCGCTCAAATGCGCGCGCAGCGCGTCGCAAACGCCGGAACTCAATGTCGTCGTTGGCAAACGGTAACGCGACCATGCGAGCAACGGCATCGCGATCAGCAGCGTGTCATAGGGCTGGCCGTCAATGTCGATCACGGTGCTCTCGGCGCAGCTTTCGGCAAGATCCGCCAGGTCGTCGTAGGCAGGCTGGCTCGAGCGTGCCAGGTCTTCAAGCGCAGCTTCTACGGCATCATCGTTACGGCGGCCGAGCCGATCATTGATCAGCTCGATCAGGCGACGCTGCCAGAGCTGTTCCTCGAGGCGGCTGCCCGATTCGGAAAGACGACGCGCCAGTTTGACCAGGCCTTGCGCGTCGACGGATTGTCGGCTGCGCGAGCTAACGCGAGTGCGGCGCATGTAAAAGCCTTGTAAAGCGAGAATCGTTGATTATCGCACCGCTACGTCTTGATTTCGCTATCGACGCATGATGCGAGAAGTGCGATCGGGTGCCAGCGGCCGTGCTGGGGAGGACTGACTCAAATAAGCAATCAGCGCATCGATGTCCGGGGGGCCTTCCACTCGGTTGCTCGCTTCACGCAGCACACCGAACCCGTCGCCACCTTCGGCGAGGAAATTGTTGACAGTCACACGATAGGTGTCCTCAGGCTCGATGGGACGTCCGTCGAGTCGCAGCGAACCTGACACAACGCGCGCGCCGTATGCGCCGCTCGCAAGCCACGTATACGCAAAGCCTCTCGAAGGCTGCAGCATGCGTCCACGCGCGGATTGGTTTGCGCTCGATCGACTGCTCCATTGCTGTTCGAGTAACTGCTTCAACTGCGCGCCGGTCACGGTCAATGTGACCAGTGTGTTTCCGAATGGC
>DATEOP010000349.1:0-12651 GCA_035274065.1 Burkholderiaceae bacterium | reverse complement strand
CATGCGACCAGCAAGATTGCTACCCTCGAAGATCTGGAAGGCGTCGAATCTCTGGGGTTTCGCGGCGAGGCGTTGGCATCGATTGCGTCGGTAGCGGATGTCGTAATCACTTCACGTGTTGCCGGCGAGGACAGCGCGTTTTGTGTGCGCAGCACGCACGAAACCGATCGCAAGATCGAACCGGCAGCGGGCTCAATCGGCACGCGTGTCGAGATCGCTGACCTGTTTCACAAGACGCCGGCTCGACGCAAGTTTTTGCGAAGCGAAGCCACAGAGCTCGCGCACTGCGTGACGCAAGTTGAGCGTGCAGCCGCAGCGCACGCATCAGTCGCATTCACGATGACGCATCAGGGCCGCACTGTGCTCGCTCTACCGGCACAGGCGCCGCGCGATCGCGCGTTGCGCCTGATGCCTGAAGAATTCGCCGCGGCGCGCCGCGACGTCGAACAGGATGCCGGTACGATCCGCGTGCATGGCTGGACCGGTGCGCCGACGGCCAGCCGCGCACGGGCCGACGCACAGTATTTCTTCGTCAACGGCCGTTATGTTCGAGATAAAGTACTGACACACGCCGTTCGCGCGGCGTATGCCGACGTGCTGCACGGCTCGTCTCAGCCGATGTACTGCCTATACCTAACGGTCGATCCGAAGCGCGTCGACGTCAACGTACATCCGACCAAAACCGAAGTTCGCTTTCGCGACTCGTCGAGCGTGCATCAATTCGTACTGCATGCGGTCCAAGCCGCGCTCGCACATGCTGTACAGCCAACACAATCGCAACAAGCCTCGCCGACGGCAGCACCGGAATTCGACGCATATCGCCTGACCCATCAAACATCATTCGGTGTGGCACAGACGGTTGCAGACTATCTTGCAGTGCTGGCCGAGCGACCCGCGCTGGCCGTCAGCGCCACGTATGAAGAACCGGCCGACGTACCGCTCGGATTTGCCGTTGCGCAACTGTCCGGAATTTATGTCCTGGCGCAAAATGCCCGCGGCCTGATCATCGTCGATATGCACGCAGCGCACGAGCGCATCGTGTACGAAAAGCTAAAGCGGCAACTCGATCAGCGGCAGATTCCGCAACAGCGGCTGCTGATACCGCAGGTATTCGCAGCGACGGCTGTTGAGATTGCGACCGTGACCGAGCACGCTGAGCTGCTAGAGCAGCTTGGACTCGACATTTCACTGGCCTCGCCGACCCAGGTGGCGTTGCGCGGTGTGCCCGCCCTGCTTTCACAGGCCGACGGCGCGCAACTGACGCGCGACGTGCTGCGCGACGTTCGTGAATATGGCGGATCACGCGTGCTGACGGAGCATCGCAACGAGCTGCTATCGACACTGGCATGTCACGGCGCGGTGCGCGCCAATCGTCGGCTGACGATCGACGAAATGAACGCGCTGCTTCGCGAGATGGAAGCGACCGAGCGCGCCGATCAATGCAACCACGGCCGCCCGACCTGGGTTCAGCTGGCGGTCGGAGATCTCGACAAGTTATTTCTGCGTGGCCGATGACCAGCGTCGGCATCTGGATCGGCGCCCGGTTCAACGGCAGCGTGGATCCATTGACCTCTAAGGGCTGCGCTCGCGGAGTCGCGTCAGCCGCGATTGCATTCACATTGGTGCGCACGGACAGCGACCTTAGCGCACATGGCTGACGAAGCCCATGCTCTGATGCTGCTGGGCCCAACGGCGAGCGGCAAAAGTGTCCTTGCAATGCAGCTCGCCGAAAAAATTCCGCTAGAGATCGTCTCCGTCGATTCGGCGCAGGTTTATCGCGGCATGGATATCGGCACCGCGAAGCCGAGCGCTACCGATCGCGCAGCAGTGCCGCACCATCTGATTGATATCCGCGATCCGGCCGACCCATATTCGGCTGCAGACTTCGTGCGCGATGCAACCGTCGCGATTCGCGAAGTGCGGGGCCGCGACAAGCTGCCGTTGCTGGTGGGCGGAACGATGCTGTATGCGAAGGCATTGCGTGATGGCTTGTCTGATTTGCCGTCGGCCGATGCGAATGTGCGCGCGCGAATCGAAGCCGAAGCGCGCGAGGTCGGCTGGCCGAAGCTACATGCTCAACTCGCCCAGATCGATCCCGAGACCGCTGCACGTTTAAAGCCCAACGACAGCCAGCGCATACAGCGTGCGCTGGAGATTTATAGGACCTCAGGCTCACCGATGTCCGCGCTCGTCAACCGCGATGCGGCACCTCGATTATCGCTACCTGCGATAGCGCTCGTGCCGAGCGACCGCGCGTTACTGCACACGCGCATTGCTGAGCGCTTTGATGCGATGCTGCATGCAGGACTGCTCACCGAAGTCCGCTCTCTTCGACAGCGCAGCGACCTTCATCCGAATCTGCCTTCTATACGCAGCGTCGGCTATCGACAGGCGTGGCGCTTCCTCGACGGTCAACAACGCTTCGACGAGTTTCGTCTTCAAGGCATTGCCGCGACCCGGCAGTTAGCAAAGAGGCAAATGACGTGGTTACGCTCGATGCCGGATATCACTGTCATCGAGCCAACGGCGAAAGCCGCACTGTCGGCACTGAAACTGTTGTAGCGTTTCGGCTTTTCGTTTTCGACGCTCAGTGATGCGCTCCCTGTCCGTAACAGTTTTGACAATTGCTGCCGCGCTGCCCGCCGAGTCGCTGGCAGCCGATTTTTCCGGTCACTGGAGACACTTTGAGCGCGACGCGATTCAAGCCCCGCCGAACACTTACGATCATTCTGCCGACTTCATCTTCTGGCAGCGGGGCGATCGTGTGTACGGCACCTGGAGCGAAAGCGGACAGCGAACATCTCATGGTTGTGTCAAGGGAGTCGCAAAGGGCCGCTCCGTGCAAGCGCAAATGTGCTTTGAAGAGGCTAGCTCTGGAAGCCAGGTTGCGGCGGTCTGCCCGAAGTACGCTCCGGCCAACGATCGCTTCGATCTGTCCAGAAAAACACTGACGTGGTACCGCTACAACAATTCCGCCGGAAAATGGGAGAAGTACGTGACGTTAACCAAACGCAATTCAGTTTCGACGAAACCCTGGCCGCGGGAATGCGGGGCGGCCGATGCGGCGAATTGATCGCGCCTGGCTTTATCGCCGCAACAAGTCTTTCCATGCTGATGATGACAGTAGCCCGCGCCGATGGAAGTAAACAATCCGTGCAGCTGCTGACAGTGCGCCGGTCGCGAGCATCGCGTCGAACAGCAAATCACTCTGAAACATATCGAAGACTCTGCGCAGCAGACGCTTGGTTCGAAACTGCGGAACGTCGATCGCTACGTTAATTGTCGTTGCCTTGTCGCGCCCGAGGGCTGCAGCGATCGCGACCGCCGCCGCGCGACCCGACTCAAGCGCGGTGTGAATCCCTCCTGCAGTGAGCGGTGACACCAGCCCCGCTGCATCGCCGATCAGCAGCACACGATCGCCGGCAAGTGGCTTCACTGGTCCGCCGACTGGAATCAGGCCGGCCCGGCGCGCAACTACTTTTGTGGAGGCGAGATCGAAAACTCGCCCGAGCTTGGCGATGAACCCGTCCAGGTCGGCGCTCTCGCCGGCGCGACGCTGCCTCACGGCGAGGCCGATCTGCGTGATGCCAACGCCGTCGAACGCCCATCCGATGTAGCCACGTGCGAGACGACGGTCAAGAAAACAATGCAACCGTTGGGGCTCCGGCAACGAGACACCGGTCAGCTCGGCCTCGACACCAAACAGAAATTCCTGGTTGACCCCGAGATCGAACGTGCGCGCAACCTTCGACATTGGCCCATCGGCGCCGACGATGAATCGAACGCGACCGATGCCGTCGGCTGCAAACCCGGCCACCTCTCTGCGTGCACCGGTGAACAGCGTGCCAAGACGCACATCAACGCCTGCGTCCCTGGCGTGTGAAATCAGCCATCGCATCAAATTCGGAGTGTCGGTTGCAAGGAAGAAGTAACCGGGCGAATCGAGCGCAACGCTGCGGAGCCGCGAGCCGTACAGCCGCACGCCTCGTATCGGCCGAATCAGCTCGGGCGGCAGATACCCAAGCCGTGCAAGCTCATCGGCAGCTTCCTTGACAACAATTCCGGTCGTGTGCAGCTTCGAGCCGACATCTTGCTTGCGCTCGACCAGCGTCACGCCAAGTCCGGCGCGCGCGGCCTCGATCGCGCACGCGACGCCGGCAAAACTTGCTCCGACGACCAGCAGATCCCTTGGCCCGTCTGCGCTACGGCCTGCAGTCATCTGCGTGGCCCAGCGTCTGGCACGTGAATATTCGACGGCCCGCGTGACGGCATTTTGCCCCTGAACGTCGTTTCACTGATTTGTGGGGCATCCGTGGGCGGCGTCATCCGAAGCTGCTTTTCATCCGCGGCGCGGTGCCGCGGGCAACTTGGAGAGCAGCCATGAAACTACGTGCAAACTTGCCGTCCGAATCGGCGTTGTTCCGTCTGGTGTTGGCGCGCGTCGTGGCAGGACTGATCGTCGTTGCAGCAGTCGTTTTGGCGCCACCCGTCGCGGACTCGATTGCAACACCCGATTGGTCCGCTACGGAGCTCGCGGATGGAGTGGACGATGCAGGCAAGCCGCTCGTCGAAGAACGTGTCGATGTGCAACAGACAAACGCGGCGCCGATAGAGCCTTAAACGATGTCGTACTAACCAGCGCGTCAGGTCTTGGGTAGCGTGACACCACGCTGCCCCTGATACTTTCCGCCCCGATCCTTGTACGAAGTTTCGCAGACTTCGTCGGACTCGATGAAGATCACCTGTGCGCATCCTTCGTGTGCATAGATCTTTGCCGGCAGCGTAGTCGTATTCGAAAACTCTAGCGTCACGTGGCCCTCCCATTCGGGCTCGAGCGGCGTTACGTTGACGATGATTCCGCAGCGAGCGTATGTCGACTTGCCGAGGCAGATCGTCAGTACGTTGCGCGGAATGCGAAAGTATTCGACCGTGCGAGCGAGCGCGAACGAATTAGGCGGAATGATGCATACATCGCTCTTCAGGTCGACGAACGAGTTGGGATCGAACGCCTTCGGATCGACGATCGTACTGTTGATGTTGGTAAAGATCTTGAATTCGGCGGCGCAGCGGATGTCGTAGCCGTAGCTCGACGTGCCGTAGCTGACGATGCGCTCGCCGTTAACGTGACGCACCTGCTCGGCTTCGAACGGCTCGATCATGCCCTGCGCCGCCATGCGGCGAATCCACTTGTCGCTCTTGATGCTCATTGAACGCGTCGTTGCTGAAGAACGCGCGATTCTACGGTCCTTCGCTCGTACACTTGCGCGAATGAATTCCAACTGGGTTCCTGCCCGCATTGGCGACGCGTTGACGGATGTCGACACGCCGGCGCTGATTCTCGATCTTGACCGGTTCGAAGCCAATCTCGCGCGGCTGATGAGCGCGATCAAGGGTCAAGGTGTCGCAGTGCGCCCGCATTCCAAAAGCCACAAATGCGTCGAGATCGCGCGTCGTCAGATCGCGGCCGGTGCAATCGGTATCTGTTGCCAGAAAACGTCGGAAGCCGAGCCGTTTTTAGCGGCCGGCGTCGTCGACGTATTGATCACGAATGAAGTGGTCGGTGATCGGAAAACGTTGCGTCTCGCTCAACTGGCGGCGCAGTATGCGGACGCGAAGCTCGGTGTGTGTGTTGACAACTTGCGGGCTGTCGAGCAGTTGGCACAGGCTTGTGACGCGGAGCGCGCAAGACTCGACATTTATATCGAACTCGACGTCGGCCATCACCGCGCCGGCGTAAGCGACATCAACGACGTCGTTGTGCTCGGACGCGCTGTCGCCTCTCACGCCTCTCTGTCATTGCGCGGGCTGCATGCGTATTTCGGGAGTGCGCAACATCGGCGCAGCGTTGCCGAGCGCCGTGCTGCGATTGCCGCAGCCGCAGCTTCGGCGCAATTGGCGCAACGTGCCCTGCGCACTGCGGGGTTGCGATGCGACGTCGTCACCGGTGGCGGTACGGGGACCTTCATGCTCGAAGCTGCCGGCGGGGTGTATACCGAAATTCAGCCCGGCTCATATGCGTTAATGGACATTGACTATGCGAAGAACGAGCAGGAGCTGTCGTGGCCTACGTTCGAACAATCGCTAACGATCATGTCGACCGTGATGAGCAGGCGCAACGACGCGAATTTCGATCGCGCGACACTCGATGCCGGCTTGAAGAGCTTTTCGACCGACTCCGGCCCTGCGCTACCTGCATTCGCAGGTTGGCAGGTGCGAAGCGTGTCGGACGAACACACGGTGCTCGAACGTCAGGGTGCAGGGCCCGACCTTTCGTTGGGTGACAAGCCGTTGCTGATTCCCGGACACATCGACCCGACAGTCAATCTGCATGACTGGATCGTTGCCGTACGCAATGGCCGCGTTGAAGGCATCTGGCCAATCGACGCGCGCGGAGCTGTTTTCTGACATCGCTTAAAACCACGGTAAGGAAACCGTATGCCAGTTGCTCGTTCAATCGCGTTCGCACTTGCAGTGGCGGTCGTCGTGATCAATCCGTGTTTTGCGCAAGCGTGGCCGAACAAACCGATCCGCTTGATCGCCGTCTTCCCGCCCGGGGGTTCCGTGGATCAGGTTGCCCGCATTCTTGCGCAACCTTTGTCGAAGCAGCTTGGGCAAAGTGTCGTTGTCGAGAACGTCGGCGGCGCATCAGGATCAATCGGCACCAACGCTGTGGCCAAAGCCGCGCCCGATGGCTACACCTTCGGTGTCGTCTTCGATACGCATGGAACCAACGCCAGCCTGATTCCGAACATTGCGTACGACACTTTGAAGGATCTCGAGCACGTGACGCTGATCGGGACATCGCCGATGGCGCTGGTGGCGTCGGCGAGGTCACCGTACTCCAAAATGGCCGACGTGACGGCGGATGCGCGCACGATCAAGGGCATTACGATCGGCTCGATCGGCACCGGGAGTCTCGGTCACCTGGCGATGATTCAAGCGGGTCAGCAAGCGGGATGGGCGTGGACGCACGTGCCGTTTCGCGGTGGCGGGCCGTTGATGAACGACACGATCGCCGGCCACGTTCCTCTCGGCATTGGCACAGTGTTCCTTGTGCTTCCGCACGTGAAGGCCGGCACCGTGAAGCCGATGGCGGTCACCGGCGCGACGCGCCATCCGAGTCTGCCTGACACGCCTACGCTTGCCGAAGCCGGCGTCAAGAACTTCGAGGCGCTCGCCTACTGGGGTGTCATTGCTCCTAGGAAGACACCTCCCGAGCTTGTGAACCGGATGAGCGCAGAAGTGCAGAAAGCGCTGAAGGATCCCGCCGTCGCCGAACGGCTGGCAGCTCAGGGGATGACAGTAACGGGCCAAGGTCCCGCGGAGTTCAAGTCCTTTATGCAGAAAGAGCTTGACCGCTGGTCAAAGATCGTCAAGCAGCATCGCATTAGCGCCGGGACCTGAGCGATTCCTAAACCTCTAAGTTTCTGCAGTGACCTGCAGTGCGACGAGAAACCGCGCCACCATGTTATAGGCCGCAGTGACGGCCACCAGCTCGACGACCTCGGTCGCTGACAGTAGCCGTCTCAGCGTGAGGAATGTCGAGTCCGGAATCTTGACGTTGCGGGTGCTGGCAACTGCGAAACCAATCACAGCGCGCTGCAACTCGTCGAACTGATCGCTTGTCGCTGCGGCGTCGGGATCGTCGAGCGCGTTGAGTTGCGCATCTGTCGCTCCCGCTTTCTTCAACTCGGGTGCATGGTGATGAAACTCGTAATCTGCGCCGGTTAGTCGTGCGACCACGCAAATTGCAAGTTCGCGCGGAAAGGCAGCCAGCGAGATTTCCTGCCGCAGCGCACGCAGGTACACATTCCAGCCGCGCGCAAGCGGTTCGGACCACAGCAACATCCGGTCAAGATTCAACAGTGCGCCGCCGCGGCGCGCTTCGATAGCTGCCACTAGCTCGGCATCGCGCGGCGCGAGTCCGGGTGTCCATGGTTGTATCCGCATCGTGTTGCCTCGTTGGTTTCTATTCTCGGAGTGACTCGGCGATATACCGCGTAACCTTCGGTGGCTCAGCACCAATGTGAAACGCGTAGCGTCTTTCGCGCAGGTCGGCATCAGCTGCAGTGAATCGATCGAAGCGTCGCAGATGATCGGCCCACGATTCGTCCAAGTAATACTCGATGTAGTGGCCCGGCTCGCTTACATCGTGAAAGAGTCCCCACGACAGCGCTCCCATCTGTAGTCGGTTGGCGCGGCTCTGACGCATCATCGAAGCGAACTCCGCCGCTCTCGACGGATCGATCCGATAATCGACGGTCACCATGACAGGACCCATTTGATGCTCCACCGGAAGCGCAGGCACCGGCTCCTTTAGGATGCGAGCCGGCGTCAAATCCAGCGGCTCGGCGCTCACTGCTTGCAGGCGGCCGATTAGCAGGAATAACGTCAGTCCGGTAACCGCCGAAGCAACGAACGCCCATGGCACATCGATGATGCTGGCAACCTGTCCCCACACCGCAGCGCTGACAGAGGTGGCAGCCATCATCGTCATCATGTAAAGCGACATTCCGCGCGCTCGCACCCAGTCCGGCAACGAAAGCTGTGATGCGACTGTTAGTGTATTGACGACGGCCAACCAAGTGGCCCCAGCCACCATCATTGCGGGCGCTGCAAGCCACACGTTCGGTGCAAAGCCCGCCGTGACCATCGCCAGCGCCTGCAACAGCGTTCCGTCGCGGAGCAGCCGATCGCGCGTAATCAGCACGCGCAGACGTGGCAATAGGAATGCGGTGGTGATTGCGCCGAACCCCAGTGACGCCAGCAGCAGCGTGTAGACCCAGGCCCCGCCATCGTGCATGCGCTTTGCGACCAGCGGTAGTAAAGCCAACAGGGCGGTTGACTGAAGAAAAAAGATTGCGACGCGCAACAGCACTGCGCGCATCTGCCGCGACTGCGCGACGTATTGAAACCCCACGCGCATCGCGCCGAAAAAGCGCTCGCCCGGCAGCACGCTTGCCTTCGGCTCCAGGCGCCAGCGCATGATCACAAAACCGGCAGCGAACGAAAGCACCGCGTTCGAAAGGAACACGTAGCCGGTACCGAGACTCGCGATGAGTGCACCGGCGACCACCGGTCCGACGATGCGCGACGTGTTCATCGCGATTCCGTTAAGCGCGATTGCCGTCGATAGCTCCGCACGTGGCACGAGTTCCGGCACGATCGCTGCGTAAACGGGCCAACGCATCGCCAGTCCGATGCCGTTGCCGAAGGTCAACGCAAGCAGCAACGGCGCGGTCATCGCATCGGCCGCAATCGTCGCACAAAGAATCAACGCATTGGCCGCAACCCAGAATTGCGTGAACATGAACCAGCGTCGCCGATTCAGGATATCTGCCAGCGCACCACTCGGCAGGCCGAACAGCACAACCGGCAACACCGACGCCGACTGCACCAGCGCGATCATCACCGGCGAGCTGGTCAGTGTGGTCATCAACCATGCGGATGCGACCTCGTTCATCCACATGCAGATGTTCGCGGTGAGCCACGTACCCCAGAGCAGCCGGAACACCGGGCGGCGCAGCGGCGCCCAGGGCGACTCGATGACTTCGGGCGAAGCTACTTCGGATTCAGCAGGCGGTTGCATGCGTCGATTGTATTGACGCGCAGAATGCGCTGACGAGGCCTGCGGATTCGGTGCAGGGCGCCGGCAATGCTGTTAACGTCTAACCGCCCAGCGTCTGGCGCACAACCGCACTCTGAAGATATCGACGAGTGGACGTCAAGAGCATCGAGATCAAGTCACTGCACCGTTGGTCGTTGATCGGGGCACTGATTGTCGTCTACTTCCTCGCGGGCAAGCTCGGACTCCAATTTGCGTTCGTGAATTCGAGCGCCACGCCAGTGTGGGCACCGACAGGTATTGCGTTGGCAGCGCTGTTGTTGCTTGGTTACCGCGTCGCGCCGGCTATTTTCATCGGCGCCTTCCTAGTGAACATCACGACCACCGGGTCGATCACGGGTTCGCTCGCCATTGCTGCGGGCAATACGCTGGAAGCCCTCGCGGGCGTCTTCCTTGTCAACCGCTATGCGAGCGGGCTTGCTGCTTTTGACCGAGCTCGCCACATCCTCGCGTTTTCGGCCCTCGCGGGTCTTGTCAGCACCTCGATCAGCGCGACGATCGGCGTAACAAGCCTGTTGCTTACCGGTCACGCCGAGCTGAGCCAGATGAGCACTATCTGGCTGACGTGGTGGCTGGGTGACGCCGCCGGTGCAATGATCATTACGCCGCTGCTCGTGTTGTGGGGAACGACACGCACCCTCGGCTCGCTCCGCGAGCGGCCCGGCGAAGCGATACTTCTTCTATTGACGATTGCGGGGGCCGGTGCGCTGGTGTTCCTCCATTCAGGCCTCAATCGGTATCCACTGCCATTCCTGTGCATTCCTCCGTTGATCTGGGCCGCCTTTCGCTTCGGGCAGAGGGAAGTCGCAACGGGAGTCGCGATTCTGTCGGCGCTCGCGGTATGGGCAACAGTGCGCGGCAATGGTCCATTCGTGATGACCGGCGAGAACGAGTCTCTTCTGCTGCTGCAGGCATTCATGGGCTCGATCGCTGCAATGACGCTTCCGGTAGCTGCGCTGATATGGGAACGCAAGACGATCGAGCAGCAGCGGCTTGAATTGCTCGATCGCGAGCGCGCGGCACGCGCCGAAGCCGAGGCGGCGAACCGGTCGAAGGACGAATTTCTCGCGATGCTCAGCCATGAGCTTCGCAATCCGTTGGCTGCAATTTGCAACGCATCGCAAGTCCTGGCAAGCCTCAATGCGCAATCCGGTTTCGGTGGCCGCTCTGTGGAAATTATCAGCCGGCAGTCAAAGCACTTGACGCGACTTGTCGATGACCTGCTGGATGTCGGCCGGGTGACGGCAAGGAAGATCGTTTTGGCTGAACAACGCGTCAACCTAGCTGATGCGGCGCAAAGAAGCCTGGCGATGTTTGTTGATGTCGGTCGGCTAAAGGAGCATCGGACCGAAGTCGAGCTCGCATCAACCTGGGTCAACGGCGATCCTGACCGGCTCAGCCAGATCATCGACAATCTTCTTACGAACGCGATCAAATACACGCCTGCGGGCGGCCTGATTCGTCTGCAGACGCAGATCGAAGGCGAGGAATCCGTATTGCGTGTTACCGATAACGGCATCGGCATCGGCGCGGATCTGCTGACGCGTGTGTTTGACCTCTTCACGCAAGGTCAGCGCAGTCTGGACCGTTCTCAGGGCGGGCTGGGCATCGGATTGACGTTGGTGCGCCATCTGGTCGAACTGCATGGCGGACGTGTGGAAGCCCACAGCGCCGGGCCATCCACGGGCAGCATGTTCGTGGTTCGGTTACCACGCGCAGAGTCGCGGCGAACCGACGAGCCCGCGCTTGCAGGCGTCGCGAGCCTGACGCCTGTTCGCCGGATATTGATCGTCGAGGACGACGCGGATGGTCGCGAGGCGCTGCGGATGCAACTGGTAATGTCAGGCTATGAAGTGCACGAGGCACATGACGGAGAGTCCGGGATAGAGCTGGCTCAACGCATGAAGCCGGACGTGGTGCTGCTGGACATTGGACTGCCTGGCGTCGACGGTTATGAAGTCGCGCGACAGCTAAGGAACGGTTCGAACTGCCCGCGACTGATCGCCGTCACAGGGTATGGGCGACCAGAAGACCATCAGCGTGCAATTGCTGCGGGCTTCGATGTGCACTTAACCAAGCCACTGAACTACGGCGACCTCCACCTGGCGTTGCAAAGCCAAACGCCATCAAACCAGCGCGCAGCGGCTAGAAGCTGACCACGACCGAATCGGCCGAGCGCTTTGCGGGTCCGTGGTAAACCGCCTCAATATTGTTGCCATCGGGATCGATGACAAATGCGCCGTAGTAGCCGGCGTGGTACTGCTCGCGCACGCCGGGCTTGCCATGGTCTTTTCCACCCGCAGCAATCGCAGCGGCGTGAAAGCGATCGACTGTTGCACGATCGGGCGCCTGAAATGCCAGATGCACGTGCGTCAAGCCGGTGGTCGACATCGCGTTGCTGCTGACGAAAAGCTCATCCGACCAGAAGTAGCCGTTGCCTTCACCCTCGATCTTGCGGCCAAGTACTCCGAGCGCGGCGACATAAAAGCGCTTTGTTGCTTCGATGTCGCGCGCGATCAGGTGCACGTGATCGATCAACCGGCCACGGTGGAGCTGATGAGCCATGGATCTACGCCGGAGAATGCTGGCTGAATTCAGCTTCCATCCGGCGCTTAGCCTCTGCTTCCGAGACGTCTTCGATGTGCGTTGACAGCGTCCATTGATAACCAAACGGGTCTTTCAATGTCCCCGAGCGGTCCCCGTAAAACTGATCTTTGACCGCGCGCACTTCGGTTGCGCCGGCAGCGATCGCCTTTTTGAATGCGGCATCGACGTCAGGCACGTAGATCATCAGAAACATCGGCGATCCGCCAAGTGTCTGCGGGCTCTTGTTACCCCACGCCTCGTTCTCCTCACTCATCATCAGTATCGAATCGCCGATACGAATCTCGGCATGCGCGATCTTGCCGTCCGGCATGTCGAGCTGCATCGTCTTCTCGGCGCCGAAAGCGCGCCGGTAAAAATCGATCGCGGCGACGCAGTCGCGCACGGACATATAGGGCGTCACGCTGTGGTAGCCCTGCGGC
>DATEOP010000348.1:0-3206 GCA_035274065.1 Burkholderiaceae bacterium | reverse complement strand
CAACAAGTGGTGCACGAAGTGTTGCAGCGAGCCGATCGCTTCGGCCTGAGCGATGTCCACGCCGGCGAGCACGTGATGGTCGAATTTGTATCGGCCAATCCGACGGGTCCGCTTCACTTGGGCCACGCGCGCCAAGCTGCGCTTGGCGATGCACTTGCGAACTTGCTCGCGGCGCAGGGATGGCGTGTCACCCGCGAGTTCTATTACAACGATGCCGGCGTCCAGATCACAACGCTGGCGCTCTCGGTTCAAGCGCGCGCCAAAGAATTGAAGGGCGAGGTCATCACCTTTCCCGAATCCGGGTACCGCGGCGAATACATTGCAGAAATTGCGCGTGACTATTTGGCGCGTGCGAAGATCGAGCGTGACGGCAACATCGTTCACGCGAAGGGCGACGTCGACGATCTGCATGCGATTCAGCAATTTGCCGTTGCGTATCTGCGCAACGAACAGGACCGCGACCTCGATGCGCTTGGCGTGCACTTCGATAACTACTTTCTTGAATCGTCGCTGTACAGTGACGGCAAGGTCGTGGCCGCGGTCGATGCCATCGTCGCATCGGGCATGACTTACGAACACGAAGGTGCGCTTTGGTTGAAGACCACCGCGTTCGGCGCTGATGGGGAGCTTGCCGGCCTTGGCGGGCCTCCAGCGGACGACAAAGACCGGGTGATGCGGAAGTCGGACGGCACCTATACCTACTTCGTCCCCGATGTCGCCTACCACACAACCAAGCTGCAGCGCGGCTTTCATAAGGTGGTCAACGTGCAGGGTAGCGATCACTACGGAACCGTTGCCCGGGTACGAGCCGGATTGCGCGCAGCCGCAACCGCGATGGGCATCGAAGTTCCTCGCGGTTACCCCGACTACGTGCTGCACAAAATGCTGCGCGTGACCAAGGACGGCGAAGAAGTAAAGATGAGCAAGCGAGCCGGGACGTATGTCACGCTGCGCGACCTGCTGGACTGGGTGGGTCGCGATGCGACGCGGTTCTTTCTAATTTCACGCAAGCCCGACGCCGAGTTCGTGTTTGACGTTGATCTGGCGGTCTCGAGATCGGACGAAAACCCGGTCTACTACGTGCAGTACGCACATGCGCGCATCTGTTCGGTGCTGGGACAGGCCGAAGAGAAAGGCTTCATCGTTCCCAAAGGCCCCACGGTGGCTCTCGGGCCGTTGCAAAGCGCGCGTGAGCAGGCGTTGATGAACCGGTTGGCCGACTACCCGACGATCCTTGCAGACGCCGCACGCGACGCTGCCCCCCATCAGGTGGCCTCCTACCTAAAGGAACTCTCCGCCGATTTCCACGCCTACTACAATGCCGAGCGTGTGCTGGTCGACGACGATGACACGCGCAACGCCCGCCTGGCGCTGCTACTTGCCACGCGGCAAGTACTGTCGAACGGACTCGGATTACTCGGCGTTTCAGCGCCGCAACGCATGTGAACGCAACTGAAAACGTGTTTGATACTCCGCAACGTGGCTCAACGCTGGTTGGCTTTATCGGCGGCCTGGTGCTCGGCTTGGCTATCGCCGTTGCGATCGCGCTTTTCATTACCAACGCGCCCGTGCCATTTATCAACAAGGTCCGGCCGGCCAGCGAAAACGTGAATCCGGCAGGAAGCGGCCCTTTGCCTGATCCGAACAAGCCTCTTTACACGCACGCGCCGACAAAAGCCATCGTGCCTGAGCCATCAAAGAGCGACGCGGCGACTGATCCGAAAGCGGCGCCTCCGCCTGCCGAAAAAGGAAATATTTTCCCGGCCGAAGATTCGCGTTTCCTGCTTCAGGCGGGCGCGTTTCGAACACCGGACGATGCCGACTCGATGCGGGCAAGGCTGGCGCTACTGGGTTTCGATGCCCGGGTATTCCCGCGCGAGCAGGACGGAACGACGTTGTATCGCGTACGCCTAGGGCCCTATGGAAACCTCGAGGATGTCAACCGCATTCGCAAAACGATGGCGGAAAACGGCATTGACGTTCAACTCGTTCGGCTGAAATAGGCCGCGAATACCGTGTCATCGGCGCCTGTCCGGCTAACGTTCTATTGCGATACTGCCGCATCGTCAAAAACTTTTTAAGTGTGGAGAGCTTCGATGTTTATTGAGCGTCGCCAACTGCTGGTCGCGATTGCCGTATTGCCTGCCATTGGTCTGGCACAGACAGCGCGACCGTTGCAAGAGAACAAGGACTTTCGTACGGTGACTCCCCCGCAGCCCAGCGAATCCGGCAACAAGATAGAGGTGCTCGAATTTTTTCAGTATTCGTGCCCGCATTGCATGTCGTACGACCCGGTGTTGCAAGGATGGAGAAAAACGCTTCCATCTGATGTCGAATACCGCCGCATTCCGATTTCGTGGGATGACAAGTCGGTGCCGCACGTTCGCATCTACTACACGCTCGAAGCGCTCGGCAAGACCAACGAGCTGCATTCGAAAATTTTCGAAGCAATCCAGTCCAAGCGCATCCCGCTGCTGAAGCCTGACGAGATCGCCGACTTCATGGCAACGCAAGGCATCGACCGCAAACAGTGGCTCGACGCGTACAACTCGTTCTCCGTGGGTGCACGCACCAATCGGGCAGGACAGGTGTGGCGCGCCTACAAGATCGATGGCACGCCGAGCATGGCCGTCGACGGCAAGTACGTGACCGCACCGTCGATGGTCGGGTCGCGGGAGGGAAGTCTGGTCGTCCTCGACAGTCTGATTCAGCGCGCGCGAGCCGAGCGGAAAAAGTAACGCGCCTGCCGACGCAACGCGTGCACGTGCCACTACAAAGCAGTCGCGTACACGAGGAGCGTTTTGCTTGAACGTTTTCATCACGGGCGCGTCCAGCGGTATCGGCGCAGCATTGGCGAGCGAATTCGCGAAGCGTGACGCACGCCTTGGCTTGGTCGCGCGGCGACGCGATGCGCTGGACCGCATCGCAGCCGCTCTGCCCGGGCAGCATCACACCTACATTGCCGACGTCACTGACAAAGACGCACTGATCGGCGCCGCACGCGAATTCGACACAGCCGTTGGCGGCACCGACATCGTGATTGCGAACGCGGGCATCTCGGTTGGCGTGAAGACCGAGTTCTACGAAGACCTCGAGCAGTTCTCACGGGTCTTCGATACCAACGTGCTCGGTATGGCCACGACGTTTCATCCGTTCATCGCCGGTATGAAGGCACGCCGACGTGGGACGCTGGTTGGCATCGCGAG
>DATEOP010000347.1:0-3465 GCA_035274065.1 Burkholderiaceae bacterium | reverse complement strand
ATTGAAGTTGCGCGCCGTCCGTCGAAACACGAGATTGCCGGCGCGATCCGCCTTCCATGCCTTGACCAGTGAGATTTCTGGCACCAGCGACTCCTCCATAAGGTATGTCCTGCCGCCGAACTCGCGAAGCTCCTTGCCTTCCGCGACCATAGTCCCGACACCTGTCCGCGTGAAGAATGCCGGGATGCCCGCTCCTCCAGCACGCAGCTTCTCAGCAAGGGTGCCCTGCGGGGTAAATTCGAGCTCCAGCTCGCCGGCGAGGAACTGCCGCTCGAACTCCTTGTTCTCACCGACGTAGCTTGCAATCATCTTCCTGATCTGACGCGTGCGAAGCAGCTTTCCGAGCCCGAAGTCGTCCACCCCGGCATTA
The DNA here is from genome assembly GCA_035274065.1 of Burkholderiaceae bacterium. GTDB lineage: Bacteria > Pseudomonadota > Gammaproteobacteria > Burkholderiales > Burkholderiaceae_F > JACCZX01. The sequence goes on along the minus strand of DATEOP010000347.1, from coordinate 3,095 downwards.
TTGGAGATCACGGTTAGATCCTTTACTCCCGATACGAGTAGCGCCTCGATCAATGCCTCCGGAATGCCGCACAGGCCAAAGCCGCCGACCGCGATCAGCTGGCCATCGCGAACCAGCCCATTCAGCGCGTCTTCTGCGCCGGGGTACACCTTTTCCATCAATCCGTTCCTTATGGACAACTCGTTGCGATTTGCTTTCTTCAGGTACGTCGCGTAACGCGACCAGACATCAGGGAACGATTACCACATTGGTGAAGCCGCCCGATGAACGCGCCGCGACCGAGGCAAGCGCCTCGTTTGCCTGGGAAAGCGGGAAACGCACCTCGTCGAGCTGACGCAAATCAAGGGTTCCGACGCCTGCCATCGCCGCAAGCTCCTCACCCTCGCCGGTACTGAACCAGAGCGAACCAATCCACGAGAGGCCGGAAGTCATGAACCACGCCGGGTCAATGGGTAGCGGTTCGGCCAGACCACCGATCCCGACAGCCACACCACCTCGGCGCAATGCTTTCAATGTGTCCATGGCAACCTGCGCCGAGGCACCTGTCGACAGCGCGTCGACGTAGATGTCGGCACCGCGTCCATCGTTGTGACGCATAACCCAGTCGGCCACTGGCTCATCGCCATACGACAAGGTATGAACGCGTACAGGATCCAGCGCACGTACGCGCTCGAGCAACGAACGGTTACGGGCAACGGCGAAAACGCGCGACGCACCCATCGCTAGGGCAAGCATTACTGCCGGCACGCCCAGCGTTCCGGTTGCGCCGGTCACGATCACCGTCTTTCCGGTCCCTGTATGCGCCTTCTTGAGGGCACCATAGGCAGTTCCGATATAGCCGAAGCGCGAAGCTTGCTCGAAAGTTGTGCTATCCGCGAGCTTGATTAGGCTGCTTGCCGGGGCTGCGAGGTACTCCGCCATACCCCCGTTTGGATAGGCCTTGAAGAGCTTGGCTGCGCCCGGTACGAAGCCGAAGTAACCCTGGAAGGCACCGTTCATGCAATGCTGTGGCTCGCCGATCCTGCAGTTATGGCAGCAGCCACAAGAGCGCAGGGGACTCACATAGACCCGGTCGCCTGCCTTGATGTCGGTAACGAGTTCGCCAACTTGGTCAACGACTCCGGCAACGTCTAGGCCAAATACCGCTGGCAGCGGTGGCAGCGGCACCCAAGGGAACCACTCTGCGAAACGGTTCAGGACATTGTCAAGGTTGGGTACGAGGTTGCACGCCTTTACCTGCACGACAACGTCTGTAGGCCTGGGAACGGGCCGTTCTATCTCTTCTATCACGAGAGGTTTGCCGTACTCGTGTACGCGCGCAGCGGTCATCATCTTCATTTGGTTGCTCCTCGGGCACCTTGGTAATCCTGCTGTCGAACCGCTCCACGTCAGACCAGTTAGCCTTCGTGGTTTGACCGCGACATCAGGAATTTTGTGATTATTTGGACGCTTCTTGATCAATCCGCCGCGATTGCAAGCGCCGGAAAACGTCTGTTTATGCTAACGTTAGCAATATTAACGCGCGATGGGCTATTTGCATCTAGGGTCTACACCTAGACCGGAAATCTAAGCCCAATATATGATGCTGACGGTTACAACAGAATCACCGGCCGTAAGAAATGCTTTCTCACATGCGCATTGCAACAAAATTTAGAGCTAACGTTCGCATAAACTGGCATTGTTATGGAGCCGTGCTGATGCCACGAACTCAGGCAAGCGGCCCGATCCTGCCTCAGAGCAACGTGCATGGCGCCCGTCAGCCAACCGGCACCGGTCATTCCTTCGCTCACACTGGTCCGGCACTGGCAGCAGACCGGGCTTATGCTATCGTTCGAAAAACTAACCCACCCCGACTATGTCCACCGCCAAAGACCTAGCCAAAGAGTTGGAAATCTCTGTATCGACGGTCGGTCGAGCGCTGGCCAATGATCCGCGCATCAGCGCTGCGACGAGGCAGCGCGTGATGGAAGCGGCGTTGCGATCCGGATATGTCGCGAGTCGCGCGGCTCAGATGATGCGAGGCGCCTCCAGCCGGCTTGTCGGCCTGATTCTTCCCGATCTCGGCAACAGTCAATACAGCATTGGGGCGCACGCGCTGGCGAAGTGTCTAGAAGCCGAGGGATTCCAGCTTGTGTTGTCGGAATCCGGCGACGATCCAATGACTGAACTGCGGCATCTACGTGAGCTTTGCAGCGCGGGTGTCGCCGGAATCGTCATCATTCCAAGCCCAAAGCCGCTTCCGGAGTCAGCGCGCCTGCTGAAAACAACGCCACATGTGCAACTCATTCGCAGGCACGCGTCACTTGGAGAGCAGTGGTTCTGCTTCGATAACACTCGGGCACTTCAGGACGCGACCCAGCATCTGGTCGAACTTGGTCACAAGCGAATCGCGTACATTGGGCCGACGCCCACTCTGAACACCGGCCAAGAACGACTGCAAGGCTTTCAGCTCGCCCAGAATAGCGCTGTAGTCGATAAGGAACTTGTCGTTTGCGGCCCGGGTACATCGACTGAATTCGGGCGCAAGGCACTTCGCCAGTTGCTTGCTCTTCGACGCCCACCAACCGGGCTCGTACTAGGCTCACTGCAAGTCACCCGAGGCATCCTTGACGAGGTTGTCGATACCGGCCTGAGAATTCCGGATCAACTGTCAGTAGTGGGTTTCAGCGATGAACCCGGCTTTCGTTGGTGGGGCCCCGGGCTCACGACGATTTCTGTCCCCAATGCCGAAATCACGACGTCGTGTGGCCTTTGGCTGATACACCAGATGAAACAAAAAGATACCGGCTCTGACTCGCGTTACAGCTCGACCTCGCCAGGCAAATTGGTCATCAGGGGAAGCACGAGGCCTCTCAGCAGTCCTGAACGGAATAGAAGTGGGACTGGCGATCAGGCAGTACCCGTGGAGCAGTGAAGCACCGTGCGTCCGCAAAGCGCTTTCACTTTCCCTTGTCGGCGCTGGGATCAGCGCCTGCTTTAACTACGCATCGCGCGTGGCCCCCACCAAAACAAAGAGCAAAGTGGCTTCGCGCGAGCTCTTATTGCGCCAGGCGTGGCGGGTACCGTTCTGGACGACGACGTCGAACGGACTGAGT
>DATEOP010000346.1:0-2401 GCA_035274065.1 Burkholderiaceae bacterium | reverse complement strand
CGTCGCTGGATCGAACGAAGGTATGTGGGACTGGGATATGCGCAGCGAGACATTTTTCTTCTCGGCGCGCGCTCAGGAGCTGTTAGGACTCGATCCTGGTGAGCCGATGCGTCCTTGCGCTGAATGGTGGACGCTTTTCGCGTATCACCCCGACGACGAAAAGCGCGTCAAGGATGCGTTGGCGGCGTACCTGGGCGGCACAGGCAAGTCGTGGGAAGTCGAGTACAGGCTGCGGCATCAACGTGACGGCGAATGGCATTGGTACCGCGAGCGCGGCGTGGCGCTGCGCGATGAAAAAGGGCAGCCGTATCGCATGGCGGGCTCGATGGAAGACATCACCGACCGAAAGAATGCCGAGGCCGAACGCGATCGACTCGAGGCTCAATTGCGTCAGGCGCAGAAACTCGAAGCGATAGGCACGCTGGCGGGCGGAATTGCGCACGACTTCAACAACGTGCTCTCCGCAATTCTCGGTTACGGTGAAATGGCGCAGAAAGATGCCCCCGACGGCACGCCCCTTCGTCGCAACATTGACGCCGCGATCAGTGCCGGCATGCGCGCGAAATCGCTTGTCGAGCGCATCCTGGCCTTCAGCCGCAGCAGCATCGGCGAGCGCCTGCCGGTGCACGTGCAATCGATCATCGCTGAAACGCTCGATCTGATCGCAGACTCGGTGCCGCACGGTGTGCGGGTCGAGCGCCACCTTTCAGCGGGCGACTCCGCCGTACTCGGTGATCCCACACAGATTCACCAAGTGGTGTTGAACCTGTGCACGAACGCGATGCAGGCGATGAAATCAGAAGGCACGCTCACGGTTGCACTCGACGTAGTCGACCTGCCCGACTCGCACACCGTTCTGACCGGCGTGCTGACACGTGGAAATTATGTCCGGCTCAGCGTACGCGACACCGGAGTCGGCATTGCGCCGCACGTACTTGAGCGTATCTTCGATCCGTTTTTTACGACCAAGGGGGTCGGCGGTACCGGGCTTGGCTTATCACTCGTGCATGGCATCGTCACGGAGCTCGGTGGTGGCATCGACGTGCAAAGCGCGCCAGGCGTCGGTGCGACGTTTACCGTTTATCTGCCCCGGCAAGGGCGAGTCGCAGCACCTGCAATCGCGCTGGAAACGATTGCCAGCGGTCAAGGAGAGACGATCCTGCTGGTCGATGACGAAGAGGCGCTGGTGAAGGTCGGCGAAGAAATGCTGGCAATGCTCGGATACGAGCCGGTGGGATTTCATTCGAGCGCCGCCGCACTCGAAACTTTTCGTGCATCACCCGACCGCTTCGACGCGGTGCTGTCCGACGAAGCGATGCCCCACATGACCGGATCGGAGCTCGCGAAAGAGATTCGCAAACTGCACCCCGACATCCCGATTGTGTTGATGAGCGGTTACGTGACTCCGGCGCTGCACACGCGTGCGCAGGAAGCCGGCGTCGTTGAGGTGCTGGCCAAACCGCTAGTCTCGCGCGACATCGCACGCAGCCTCGCCGGCGTGTTGCGCAATTAGAAAGCTCGTATTTTTAACTGTTGCAACTGAAATCGCTGCGCATCGCACTGAAATGCGCATGCAACGGCTCCCCGTGAAGATGACGCCATACACAAAAGCGTTCTATCCAAGCGAATTCGGGAGCCGTCATGGACACCAGCCTCACCAAATCAATCAGCAAGCTCGCCAGAGGCGAAATCCTTCGCGTTGACAAAGCGCTGGGCCAAAGCATCGCCGTTGTGCAGGGCATGCTGTGGATTACACAGGAAGGTGATCGCCGTGACACGTTTCTGAGTGACGGCGACAGCTTCGTCTTCAGTCGACGCGGCACCGCCCTCGCGCAAGCGGTCACCGACACAAAGTTGCTTGCGTTCGTAGGCGAAGCCGCTGAAGTCATCGAGCCCGAGCCGGTGTCTGAAGCCGACACCGGCGGACATCGCGCGATGGCGGCCCGTATCCGATTGCATCAAGACTTGGCGGCGCATGCGCGAATGGCCCGTATCCCTGCGCATCAAGTCGCCTAGACAACCAATAGAGGAATAAAGAATGAAAGACATCGTGAACAGCATACGTAACTGGGTGCAACGCTCGAATGAGCGCTACTTGCTGGCAGGGCTTAGCGACTGGCAGCTGCGCGACATAGGGCTGGATCGCTTCCAGGTTCAAGTTGAAACAACCAAGCCATTTTGGCGTTCGTAAGCGAATTACCACTGACGTTTGATTGCCTACGGGAGATTCTCAAGATGAAACAGATAAACCTCGTCCTTTTTGTTGCGGCCTTGGCGCTTACCGGGTGCGCGACATCGCTCGGTCCAAGCGATAACTTTAGCGATTGGGCGAACGCCACGGCATATCACCATTACCAGCAACCTCGCACGGCGGTCGCGAAGGCCGCGCCCGATGCCGACA
>DATEOP010000345.1:0-25085 GCA_035274065.1 Burkholderiaceae bacterium | reverse complement strand
AACCGATGCTTAGCTGAAGTGGATTCATAAATCCGATTTTCTCTCAATCGCAGATTAGTCAAATGGGCGCGAACTATTGCAATCGTCAAGTACGCTAACGGCATTGTGGCCTTCATCTCGGAGAACTGCATCGGCTGTGGTCGATTCGTGATTCGTGATGCATCGGCCCGACGCACGATTGGGGGCGGCACCGTGCTGGACGTGATGCCGCACGGATCTGCTGCGCGCCGCGGGCGACGCGCTCCCGCACGGCTGCAATTGCTGGCGGCGCTGCGCGACAGCTCACCCGCAGACGCGTTGCGTGCATGGCTGCAGCGATCACCAGTGCCGGTGGCGCGCCTCGCGTCGGGCTGGAACCGTTCGATGGGCGTGATGGAAACAGGCAAGACGGCCGTGGCGATTCATGCACCGCTGTCTTGCCGCATCGTCGAGGAAATTCGTCGGCAGTCGGCAATATTCATCTGATCATCGCCGATCCCTACGGCTCGGGCTGGCTCTTCGATGTCGAGCCGACTGCGCTGGAAGCCGAGCGCGGGCAATTGATCGACGTCGCGGCTTATCGTGCATGGCTGCAGCCCCGATTGGCCGAGAAGCTGGTGCCGCCGATAGATGACTTCTACACCGAAGGTTCGATTCGATCCGAATCGTGACTACTGAGCAATCGATTGCAGACAAGTTGGTTGTCGTGCTGTGTCGGCCGGTCCGGATAGGGCAGTGTTAGCCGCAGCTCCCTTTTTATACGCACTGGCCGTGCGCGCCTTCGAAATTTGGGTCGACATGCATTTCAACTCCAGTACGGTACGTTTATTGGTGCCTGGTGTGGCCGACGCCGCGCACACAGATGCGCAGCGCACCAAAACGGTCGGTGATTTCATTCGCGAAGTGAAAGCTGCCAACGTGAAGTTGTACGCCTGCAGCATGGCGACGCATGAACACGGCCGCGGCGTGGCGCTGACTGCTAATGCGACAGTCACGCCGGAGCCGCTACTGTTGTTTCCGAGGCGATGAATCCACGAACGAGGACCCTGATTTTTTGAGGTAATCCTTCAATCCATTCGCGTCGTCCGTCAGGACGATCAAATGCCGCAGCGTCAACGCCGATGTTCACTTAGGACGTGAGCAATGGAGGTTGCGATGGCGGCGGATGTCAAAGGCAGTTCTGATGCGGGCGATGATCTGAACATACTGGCTACCGTCGTTGCACTGGTATCGCTCGCGCTGATAGCAACGGCCTTGCTGAGCTGACGCGTCAGTCAGTCTCGATTAGCAATGCTGCCGTTCTTCAGCATCAGTGCGCCGCCGGCAGCGAGCTCCTCGACGCTGCGCGTAATGAACTCGGGAAACGGCAACCGAAAATAGCGCTCGTTGATCATGCGCGCGTAACGCCAGCCTGCGCAGCGTTCAATTAACTCCGGCAGCCCGACGTTGCGCACGATCAGCAGGTGAAACTTGATCAGTGTCTTGATCACGCTGCGGGCGTTACGTTCAGGGCTCGCTTCGAGTGCGTCCAGGCGGGCGAAGGCGTGTGCCAGCGACTGATTCACTTCGGTAAACGGTGCGCCGTGGCCGGGAATGACAAACCGCGGTTGCAGCGCGCCGATCAACTCGAGGATCGAGCGCTGCTCGGCAAAACCCGAGTCACCCTCGATCTCAGGAAAAATTGCCCCGAAGCCGTGCTCCCACAGAGCATCGGCGGAGATCAGCGTGCGATCGTCCGCATTCCAAAGAACGATCGAGTTTGGATCATGGCCCGGCGATGCGAATGCCTGCCACTCGGATCCGCCGATGATCAAACGCTCACCGGGCCGCAGCACAGAGTCATAACTGAACGGGTCGCACGCTTGGCCGCACGCCGAGTAACCCAAAGCGTCTTCGTCCCAGCGCCCAACGGCCGCTGCGAGACCGGGTGGGATCGTGATGGGTGCAGTCAATGCGTGGGCCAGCAGCGCGTTGCCGCCACAGTGATCCGAATGCAGATGTGTATTGACGATACGAGTTAATCGTCTGCCATCAAGGGCATGGCGCACGAGGTCGAGCGTTTGTTCCGCATGTGTGACGTAGCCGGTATCGATCAGCGTCGCTGAATGCTCGTCGCTGAACAGCACAATACTGTTCGATGACACCCAACCGCGCTCGAGAACGCGCATTGATGAAGCCACGCCTCCCGGACCTGCAGTCATTCGATGCGTCGCGCTGCCAGTTGGGCCCACACTGCGCGCTTCTCGTCCTCGTCCATCTGCGACCATCGTGCGATTTCGTCGATTGAACGCCAACAGCCTTCGCACCATCCGCTCGCTGCGTTCATTTTGCAAACCGAAATGCACGGCGACGGTACCGGCGAATCAGGCTCTGTGGGGGGCGGTACTGCGTTCAAGCCGTCGCGTTTCGTTTGGATAGAAGCTTTTGGTTGAAGCGAGCGGCGTCAATGACGACACGTTCGTGCGTGCCTTCCGAAATCAAGTCATGGCCATCGTGCGCTCGTGCGCGAAAAATGACTTTTCTTCCTTCGACACCGACGACTTCACAGTGGACGCTCACCGTCAGTCCCGGCGGCGTCGCGGCCAGGTGCGAAAAGTTGACATGCGTTCCGACCGACTGTTCGCGCGGCCAGTCAAGGAATGGTTTGATCGCCAATTGGCACACGCCTTCCATCAGCCCGATCAGATATCCAGTGGCAAATACTTCAGGCATCTCGCCGAACTCGGACCATTCCGGATACAGACGCGACACGGTTTTGGTATCGGGGACCTTGTATTCAAAGTCAAGCTGAATGCCTGCTTTCAAGTCGGGTGACATTCTTTGTCGATCAGTGGTCAAGCGGCGAGTTTTGCGGTCACCGCGTTACCCGCGCGTGAGTGTGCCTTGCGGTTGAGAATGCCGCTGATCCACTGACCGGTCGCGACCGCCTTCGCAAAGTCGATGCCGGTTTCGATGCCTAGCCCGTTGAGCAGGTAGAGCACATCTTCGGTTGCTACGTTGCCGGTGGCGCCCTTCGCATACGGGCATCCACCCAGCCCGGCAATGCTCGAATCGAAGCTCGAAATGCCGAGCTCGAGGCACGCATAAACGTTGGCCGCAGCCATACCATAGGTGTCGTGAAAGTGGCCGCTGATGTCGCTCAGATCGTAAACGCCAAGTACGGCGTGCATCACGCGTTTGGTGTTTTCCGGCGTCCCGGTGCCTATCGTGTCGGCAACGCCGACGTGCTGGACACCGATGTCTTTCATCCGCCTCGCAACATGCGCAACTGCGCGAGGCTCGACCTCGCCTTGATAGGGGCAGCCAAGTGCGCATGAAATGGCGCCGCGAATTCGTATTCCGTGCTCCTGCGCCTGTTCGGTTACGGGCCGAAAACGCTCGATCGACTCGTCGATCGAGCAGTTGATGTTCTTCTGCGAGAACGCTTCACTCGCGGCGGCAAACACCACGATCTCGTCGGCCTTGGCGGCCAGCGCACCTTCCATGCCTTTTGCGTTCGGCACAAGCACCGAATATGTGACACCCGGCTTACGACCAATCCTGGCCATGACATCGGCGGCGTCGCTCATCTGCGGCACCCATTTGGGCGAAACGAACGAGGTGACCTCGATCGCTGTAAAGCCGGCGTCCGTGAGGCGATCGACTAGCTCGACCTTCACGTCTGACGGGATCATCTGCTTTTCATTCTGCAGTCCGTCGCGCGGGCCGACGTCGACAATGTGTGCGCGCTGTGGAAGTGTCGGCATGATGGGCTCCTAAACGGTGCCTCGATGTTAGCGCTGGTTCAAGGCGTACTTCGAGCCTCGGGCGACGCTCGCCGGACTATGATCCTGCGCACTTCCTGGAAAGCCTTTGTGCTGCCGATTCGACCCCCCGCATTTTCATCGCGTGCTCCAAAACTGCCCGGCTCGCAGCTGACGGCAATGGTTACGTTCGTTGTGGTGACCGGAATCCTGTATTTCGGCCGTGATGTACTGATTCCACTCGCGCTGTCGGTGCTGTTGGCGTTTCTGCTGGCGCCCGGGGTCAGGCATCTGGAGCGGAGGAAAGTGCCGCGAACCGCTGCGACCGCAATCATGGTCGGGATGTCGTGCATCGTGATGGCCGCGCTGATCTGGGTATCGGTCGCGCAGTTTCTGAACCTTGCCGCAAGCTTGCCCGAGTACAAGAAGAACATTCAGAACAAGGTCTCGGTGCTGCGATCCGATATCGAAGGCAGCTTGGGAAGAGCACGCCGGACTATCGACGAGATCAGCAGCGAGATGGCCAAAGACGGAACGCCGGTGCGCAAGGCCCCGTCGGCACGGCTGCAGAACCCGGCCGATCGCCCCGTTCCGGTGACGATCGAGGATGGGCCGTCGACGCCGTTCGAGTTCGTACGCGACATCGTCACGCTGTTGATCGTGCCGCTGACGGCAGCTGGGGCGGTGATCTTGTTCACGTTCATCATTCTGTTGCGGCGGGAAGACCTACGTGATCGCCTGATTCGACTGGTGGGGCATGGACAGCTCAATGTCACCACCCAGGTGTTCGAAGAAGCCGCCAATCGCGTCAGTCGTTATTTGCGCGTTCAGCTGATCGTGAACGTAACGTACGGATTACCGGTGGGAATCGCGTTGTACGCGCTCGGAGTTCCGAATGCAGCGCTGTGGGGCCTGCTGGCGACGGCGCTGCGGTTCATTCCTTATATCGGTGCGTGGATCGCCGCGGCGATGCCAATCGGTCTTGCGTTTGCGCTCTCGGACGGCTGGTCGCTCGTTCTGTGGACGGTCTCTGTGTTCGTCGTGCTGGAACTGGTCAGCAACAACATCATCGAGCCATGGGCATACGGATCAAGCACCGGCATGTCTGCAATTGCCATTATTGCGGCAGCCATCTTCTGGACCTGGCTATGGGGTGCGATTGGTTTGCTGCTCGCGGTGCCGTTGACCGTGTGCCTGGTCGTGATGGGACAGTACGTCCCGCAGTTCGCCTTCTTGAGCATCATGCTTGGCGATCAGCCAGTGTTGCCGCTCGAAGAGCGCCTTTATCAAAGGCTGCTTGCGCGCGATCACGAAGAAGCTGTCGATCTGGCAGAAGCCTATGTCCAGAAGCATGGACTCGAAGCGCTGTACGAATCGGTGCTCATTCCGGTGCTCAGCCTGGCTGAGCGTGATCGCCATAGCGATGCGCTGTCGGATGATCGCACGCGTTTCGTATTCGACAGCATGCGCACACTGGTCGATGAAATCGCCGATCGTGTTGTCTCGGACAACGGGAAATCCAGTGAGATGGCTTCGTCGGCATCCACACCTGAACCGCCGTCGGGTCCGATCAGTGTCTGCATTGTGCCCGCCCGTGATGAAGCCGACGAGATAGTCGGCGCAATGCTGCAACGGCGACTCACGGCACGCAATGTCTCGGCCGAACTGCTGACGACCGACGTGCTCAAAAGTGAAGTGTTGGAGCGGGTGGCCGAGCTTGCGCCGCAATCCGTTTATATCTCGGCGCTGCCGCCCGCTGCAGTGTTGCATGCATCGTTTTTCTGCAAGCGCCTGCGTCCGCGTTTCCCGGATTTGAAGATTGTGGTTGGGTTATGGCACGCCGACGGCGGCCTCGAAAAAGGCCGTGCGCGCCTTGTTGCTGCAGGCGCGTCCGAAGTTGTCGCCACGCTGAAGGATTCGATCGAAAAGCTGCCGCCGGCTGCGTTGGTCACCGCGATGCAATCTCCCGACGCTCAACCCGATTCCGCGGCCGGCGAGAATCGCACAAGCTCCGCGCCTTCGACGACCTGATCGCCGACGCCATATAAGACTTCACTGACGATACCGTTCGATGGGGCCACGATCGTGTGCTCCATTTTCATCGCTTCCATCACCAGCAGAGGCGTCCCACGTTCGACGCGTGCGCCGGCCGCTGTGTGAAGCGCGATCAGCTTGCCCGGCATCGGGGCGGTCAGCTTTCCAGTTTCTACTTCGGCTGCCGCCGACTGTGCGATGACGTCGGCGAGCGCCAGCACGCGATGCCGTCCGTTGTGAAAGACATGCAGCTCGTCTCCCGCGCGCACTACGTCTGCGCCCAGCGTGTGCTCGCCAAAGCGGATCGACATTCCCGAACCCGCATTCGCCGTTAGCGCGAGCGGGGTGCTGCGGCCCGCGTAGTGAAACACGTAGCCGTCGCGGGCATATTCGATGACGACCGCATGAGCGGTGCTTTCCGCATTCAGCGTCATCGTGCGCCGATAGGTCGTATTCAGGCGCCAGCCGTGTGCTGAACTCCAGGGGTCGGGTACTGCGATGCGCGCCTCGTCTGCCAGGATCCGCGCGCACGCAAACGCAAGCATGATTTCGATTGCCTGCGACTGAGCTTCGGCACCTCCGGGATCCGGAAAAAGCCGCTCCCGCTCCTGTTCGATCAAGCCCGTATGGACGTCTCCGCGCGCGAATGCATCATTGGTGACGAGCCGCGATAAAAAGTCGACGTTGTTGGCAACTCCGACGATATGAAAGTCCGCAAGCGCCGCATGCATGCGCGCGAGCGCATGCGATCGATCCTCGCCCCATACGATCAGTTTCGCGATCATCGGGTCGTAATAGGGCGTGATTTGATCACCGCCGCGCACGCCTGCGTCGATTCGCACGGGCGCTGCATCGTGAAAGGGATTGTCGTCGTGGTTGCGACGAAACTCGATTGCGGCGGGTTGTGCCAGATGCAAAATTCGTCCGGTCGCCGGCAGAAATCCCTTATCGGGGTTCTCGGCGTAAATACGGGCCTCGAATGCGTGGCCATGAATCGAAAGTTGCTGATGCAGATCAGGAACCATCTGCGTCAATGTCTCGCCGTCGGCCACTCTTAACTGCCACTCGACGAGGTCGTAACCGGTGATCATCTCGGTGACCGGATGCTCGACCTGCAGGCGTGTGTTCATCTCCATGAAAAAAAACTCGCCGGATGGATCAGCGATGAATTCGACGGTGCCTGCCCCCACGTAGCCGACGGCCTTTGCAGCGGCCACGGCAGCTTCCCCCATCGCGCGACGTCGTGCCGCAGTCATGCCAGGCGCCGGCGCTTCCTCGATGATCTTCTGATGGCGACGCTGTACCGAGCAATCACGCTCGAACAAGCTGACGGCATCGCCGCCGCCGTCGGCGAAGACCTGAATCTCGATATGCCGCGGCCGCTGCACGTATCGTTCGATCAGCACATGATCATCGCCGAACGAGGCGCTTGCTTCGCGCTGGCACGACGCAAGCGACGTGATGAACTCCTCGGGACGCGCTACCACGCGCATGCCTTTGCCGCCGCCGCCTGCGCTCGCCTTGATCAGTACCGGGTAGCCGATGCGGTCAGCTTCGCGCTGTAGCAATTCCGGCTGCTGCGCATCGCCGTGATAGCCCGGGACCAGCGGCACCTTCGCGCGCTCCATCAGTTTCTTGGCTTCGCTTTTGCTGCCCATCGCGTGAATCGCAGAAGGCGGGGGACCAATGAAGGTGACGCCTGCGTCGGCGAGAGTCTGCGCAAATGCCTCGTTCTCCGAAAGAAAGCCATACCCGGGGTGGACGGCATCCGTACCGGTCGCTTTGACGGCCGCGATGATTCGATCGCTGCGTAGATAACTCTCGATTGCCGGTGCTGGTCCGATGCGAACTGCCTCATCAGCCATTGCTACGTGCCGGCTCGTTGCGTCGGCATCCGAGTACACCGCGACCGTGCGAATGCCCATCCGCCGCGCGGTAGTCATCACTCGGCACGCAATTTCGCCGCGGTTAGCGATGAGTATCTTGCTGAACATGACGTTCGGGCGAAATTGCAAACAGTTTTCGCACGATGCGTGCGATGAAGCGAACAAGCTTGGGCAACAGCCAGATTGCAAAGACCAGCAACACGATAACGATGCCGAGCGCTATCAGCGGGTAATTGAGCACAAGCCAAATCAAGCCTGCGGTGCCGATATCCTCTATGACCGACAGGCCGATGTTTGAAAACGGCTCCGGCGAAGTGTTCGCGGCGGCACGCGTGCCGGCTTTCGTAAAGTGGCTGGTGGCCGCCAGAGAGCCGCCGACAATTGCAGCAACGGTCGTCCAAACTGCGTTGTCCATGCCGCCAAACACGCCGGCAGCCAACGCCGCACCCGCAGGAATTCGGACGAACGTTTGAATCGAATCCCAAATCGTGTCGACGCCCGGAATTTTGTCAGCGACAAATTCAATCGCGAACATCGCACCCGACGCGGCCAGCACCCACGGGTGCTGCAGAATGGCCAGCCCACCTGGCAGCTCGACCCAGCCCGCGTAGCCCACTAATCCCGCGATCAGCAGCACCGCATACAGCCGAATACCGCTCGCAAACCCGAGCACGGCGGCCAGCGCAATCAGTTGTGGAACGTCGAACGTCTGCATCACTCGGGCGCCGCTTACTCGTTCTCGGCCATTGCTTCGTAGTCGAGCACCCACTGCGGCTTGCGCTTATCGAGAAACGAGCGAACGCCTTCGCGAGCATCTCGACTCGCGCGGATGTCTGCGATGCGCTGCGCCGTATCGGCAACGAGCGAGTCATCGATCGTGCGGCCTGTGAGGTCACGGACCAATCTCTTTGCCTCGGCAACCGCATGTTGGCTGGTCAGCATCAACGTTCCAAGAATCTCGTTGATCTTGCCGTCGAGCTCCTCCGGAGGTGTGATGTCATGAATGAGTCCGATCCGAAACGCTTCCCCGGCGGTAAATTTTTCGGCCGTCATGAAGTAGCGCCGAGCGATGTTTGCGTTCATCGCGCGTAACACATACGGACCCACCGTGGCAGGAATCAACCCGAGCTTGGTCTCGGAAAGGCAGAAATTGGCATCCAGTGCCGCAACTGAAATATCGCATGCGGCAACCAGTCCGATCCCGCCTGCATATACGTCGCCGTGTACTCGCGCGATCACCGGTTTCGGACACTCGTAGATCGTGCGCAGCATCGTTGCGAGCTTCATCGCATCGGCTTGATTCTCTGCGTTCGAGTACTCCGCCATTCGCCGCATCCAATCGAGATCAGCGCCGGCGCAGAACGCAGGGCCTCGCGCGGCGAGCACGATGGCGCGCACTTGCCTGTCCTGTCCGAGCTGTTCGAATACCGTCGTCAGCTCCGCGATTGAGACTTCGTTGAACGCGTTGCGCACTTTTTCACGTGCGAGCCAAATGACCGCGACCCGATGATTGACGTTGACTTCGAGCGTGTTGAATTTCATTCCGATTGCGGGTAACGAGTAAGGCGATCGAGTTCGGTCAGCGCGGCCGCGCGCGCGGCACCGTTGCGGCCGACGTATACGCCCAGCTGTTCCTGTTGCCACTGCAGTCGCAGCGAAGGCTCCCATAGCGCGGTGACCGGCTCAAACGCATAGGGCAAATTGCCGCCGACGACAACTGCGAAGGCGAAAAGCGGCGAGCCAGATTCAAGCCGGCTGCCATCGCTTCGCCACTTCCTCCAGCATCACTTCGGTGGCACCGCCCCCAATCGACAACACCCGTGCGTCCCGCACGAGCCGCTCAATGGGGCTTTCGCGCATATAACCCATGCCGCCGTGAAACTGCTGGCATGTATACGTGACCTCGTTGACCAACTCGCCCGTCAATGCTTTCAGCATCGACACTTCGCGCACGGCACCGTGTTGCTGATCGACCATCCACGCGCAGTGATAGAGCAACTGACGCGCGGCTTCGGTCTTGGCGGCGAGCATCGAGAGCTGCTGCCGAACCGTCTGCTTTTGCCAGAGCGCGGCTCCAAATGCCTTGCGCTCGTTCACATAACGATAGGCAAGGTCGAGCGCCGTCAGACAATGCCCGACTGCCATTGACGCGAGCGCGATGCGTTCCGTCTGAAAATTGCGCATGATCGCGTAAAAACCGTTGTTCTCTTCGCCAATCAGCTGATCCGCAGGAATTCGGCAGTTGTCGAAGATCAGCTCGGCCGTGTCTGAGGCAAGCCACCCGCTTTTCTTCAAGGCGCGCCCGACGCTAAAACCAGGTGTCCGTTTTTTCACCGCGAAGATCGACAGACCGCGTGAGCCCTTTGCGCTCGAATCGGTACGCGCGGCGACAAACACTAGATCGGCGTGAACGCCGTTGGTAATGAACATCTTGCTGCCATTGAGCACCCAGGCGTCGCCATCACGCTTGGCGTGCATACGGATGGCTGCCACATCGGAGCCTGCGTCCGGTTCGGTGACCGCCACCGCAGTAATCAACTCGCCCGAAATCACTTTTGGAAGCCAGCGCTGTTTCTGTTCGGCGCTACCTCCGTGTGCAAGATGCGGGCTCGCCATGTCGGTATGTACGAGCACCGTGATCACGAATCCACCGGAAGTCGCGCGCGACAATGCCTCCTGAAAGACGACGTTGGTGGTCATATCGGCACCGGCGCCGCCGTAGTCAGGCGAATACATCAGGCCAAGCCAGCCGAGCGTGCCCATCCTGCGCAGCACTTCGCGCGGTGTGCAGCCTGCTTCGTCCCACTCCAGCGCGTGCGGCTCCACCTCGCTTGCGACAAATCGCGCGACTTGCCGCCGCAAGTCGTCGTGCTCGGCACGCGTGTGCACATTGGTGTTCATCAAATCCGGGGCATCACATCCGAAAGACACCAAACTTTGTTTCCGGGATCGGCGCGTTCAACGCAGCCGATAATCCGAGCGCGAGGCACATGCGAGTGTCGAGCGGGTCGATTACGCCGTCGTCCCATAGTCGCGCGCTCGCGTAGTAGGGGTGTCCCTGATGCTCAAACTGTTCGAGGATAGGTGCTTTGAACGCGGCTTCATCGTCCTTGCTCCAGGCACCGCCGCGCGCCTCGATTCCGTCGCGCTTGACGGTGGCCAGGACGCTCGCCGCCTGTTCGCCGCCCATCACGTTGATCCGCGCATTCGGCCACATCCATAGGAAGCGCGGCGAATAAGCGCGGCCGCACATGCCGTAATTGCCGGCGCCGAAGCTTCCGCCAATGATCACAGTGAATTTCGGCACCTGCGCGCACGCCACCGCGGTCACCATCTTGGCGCCGTGGCGTGCGATGCCTTCGTTTTCGTATTTGCGGCCGACCATAAAGCCGCTGATATTCTGCAAAAAGACGAGCGGGACTTTGCGCTGACAACAAAGCTCGATGAAGTGGGCGGCTTTCTGCGCGCTTTCGGAAAATAAAATGCCATTGTTCGCAACGATTCCAACCGGCATGCCTTCGATCCACGCAAACCCAGTGACCAGTGTCGTTGCGTACCGGGCTTTCCATTCGTCAAGCTCCGAAGCATCAACAATGCGCGCGATCACCTCGCGCACGTCGTACGGACGCCGCGTGTCGGTTGGTATCACGCCATACAAGTCAGCGGGATCGTGCTTGGGGGAACGTGGCTCACGCAGATCCTGACCGACTGGCTTGATGTAGTTGGTGGTCGCCATGATGCGTCGCGCGAGCGCAAGGGCGTGTGCATCGTTGGCAGCAAGATGATCGGCGACGCCCGACAGCCGTGTATGTACGTCCCCGCCACCGAGCTCCTCGGTGCTCACGATCTCGCCGGTAGCGGCCTTTACCAGCGGCGGGCCACCGAGAAAGATCGTTCCCTGGTTCGCGACGATAATCGATTCGTCGCTCATTGCCGGCACGTACGCTCCGCCCGCTGTGCATGATCCCATCACGACCGCGACCTGCGGAATTCCGGCGCCCGATAAGGTCGCCTGATTGAAAAAGATACGGCCGAAGTGCTCGCGGTCCGGAAAGACGTCGTCCTGGTTCGGCAGGTTGGCGCCACCGGAATCGACCAGGTAGATGCAAGCCAGGCGGTTTTCACGCGCGATTTCCTGCGCGCGCAAATGCTTCTTGACGGTCATCGGATAGTAGGTGCCACCCTTGACCGTGGCATCGTTGCAAACGATGACGCATTCGCGACCGGCAACCTTGCCAACTCCGGTGATGATGCCGGCCGACGGCGCCGCATCGTCATACATCCCATAGGCGGCGAGTTGCGACAGCTCGAGGAATGGTGTTCCCGGATCGAGCAGCATCTGTACACGATCGCGCGGCAACAGTTTGCCGCGAGCAATGTGCTTGCTCCTTGCCTGCTCGCCACCGCCGACACCGATGGCGGCGACCTTTTCTTTCAGATCGGCGACCTGCGCACGCATGGCCTGCACGTTGGCTTGAACCTCGTCGCTGCGTGCGTTAAACCTAGTGGCGAGCACACTCATGGTCGTATGTTAGTGGCAGGCTTGCTCGAAGCCTTCGGCCGCGCTCCAAACAAATCATCTTCGGTCCACCCCAGAGCAGCCAGGTCAGGTATGCGGAATTGTGTTTCGCTCGGCATCATGAACTCATCGAGCTGTGGCGGTTTGACGGCCGTTCCCGCAAGCATTGCATGCGCCTGACCACGGTGGTGAATTTGATGCGTCAACAAGTGCATCAACACGTGCCGCGCAAGATCGCGTTGCATAAACGTCTCGCGATCCATCTCGACGATCGCTTCGAGTGCTGCATCGTCGGCAGCGTCGCACCAGTCGATCAGCCGCAGATCGGATTTCACCTGTGCTGCAGCGAGTTCGTGCATATCGTCGAACGGCGTTTCCGATACAAACGCGCGGCGCATATTCGGCTCTTGATACAACGCAGCGATGTAGTACCAATCGACGATCAGTATGTGATTCAGCGTTGCCCACAGGCTCGGAAAGAAACTGGTACGGGTTGCTTTGAACTCATCCCGCGTCAGTTGGCTACATGCGCCGTGCAACCGATGATTGGCTAGCCGATTGGCGCGCGCCAGCGTCCGCAAATGCTGCACCAAATCACTCATGGCGACGGCATCACAGAGATGCCGGGTGCTGCTGAGACTCGCGCAAGCCAGGAGCGAACCGCTGGATACGGAGCGAGATCGAAGCCGCCGTCGTCAGCCTTGTGTGTGTAGGCAAACAACGCCAGATCGGCAATCGAAAGCGCATCGCCGACGAAAAAGGTGCGCTCGGACAGGTGCCGGTCCATCACTCCGAGCGCCGCGTAACCGCGCTTTTCCAACGCAGGCAGGCGCTCGTCATCGTGCTTCTTCAAGAACGTTCGAATATAGCGCGCGACTGCAATTGCCGTCTCATGGCTATATTGCTCAAAGAACATCCACTGCAGCACGCGCGCTCGTTGGAAGGGGTCAGCCGGAATTAGCGGTGTGCCTTCTCCGAGATACCACAAGATCGCATTCGATTCCGGTAAAAAGGTCTTCTCGTCGACACCCAGTACCGGGACCTGGCCGTTGGGGTTCATCGCCAGAAACGACGGTGTTTTCGTTTCACCCTTCAATGTATCGATTTCCCGCCACTGGTACGGCAGGCGCAGGTGCTCGAGCGCCATCTTGACTTTGTGACAGTTGCCAGACGACGCCATTCCGTAGACAACGTAGCTCACGAGGCCTCCTTTAGCAGCGAAACTCGAATCAGACCGCAGTTTGCCACTGCGGGCATCAGGCAAACTTCGCCCCGCTATGAGCTCCCCATCAGATCCGGTTAGCAACACTTCGGTCGGCATCGTCACGCCCGAGTTGTTGCGATTTGACACCCCCCTTCGACTGTCGAGCGGAGCAGTGATCAGCGGTTACTCGTTGAAGTACGAAACCTACGGTCGGCTGAACGCCGCTCGCAGTAATGCCGTCCTGATTTGCCACGCACTGAACGCGTCGCATCATGTGGCGGGCACATATGCCGATGATCCGGGCTCTCTCGGTTGGTGGGACAACATGGTGGGTCCCGGCAAGCCGGTTGATACGAGCCGTTTTTTTGTCGTCGGCGTCAACAACCTAGGGTCGTGCTTCGGCTCAACGGGGCCGATGTCGATCGATCCGTCGTCTGGCAAGCCGTACGGCGCGAGCTTCCCGGTCGTGACAGTGGAAGACTGGGTCAATGCGCAAGCGCTGCTGGCCGACGCGCTCGGCATCGCACGCTGGGCGGCCGTGATGGGAGGGTCGTTGGGGGCAATGCAGGCCCTTTCATGGACGATCCAGTACCCCGATCGCATTTCGCACTGCGTGGCGATTGCCTCTGCACCGAAACTGTCAGCGCAGAACATTGCATTCAACGAAGTCGCGCGCACCGCGATCCGCTCGGATCCAGACTTTCATGGCGGCAATTACTACGCGCACGGAACGGTGCCGAAGCGCGGCTTGCGCGTTGCTCGCATGATCGGCCACATCACTTATCTGTCCGGTGAAGATATGGCCGAAAAATTCGGCCGCGCGATGCGCGAAGCCGATTATCAGTTCCACTACGAAATAGAGTTCGAGGTCGAGCGCTACCTGCGTTATCAGGGCGATAAATTCTCCGAATATTTTGACGCGAACACTTATCTGTTGATCACCCGGGCGCTCGACTATTTCGACCCTGCGAAGGCCACAGAGGGTGATCTGGTGGCCGCGCTGACGCCGGCACGCGCGAAGTTCCTGCTGGCGGCGTTCACCACCGACTGGCGCTTTCCGCCGGAGCGTTCACGCGAAATTGTCGAAGCGTTGATCGACAATGGGCGCGATGTCGCGTATGCCGAAATCGACGCGCCGCACGGCCACGACGCGTTTCTGCTGGACGATTCGCGTTATCACCGCGTGGTGCGCTCGTACTTCGACAATATCGCGCGGGCACCGCAATGACGGTGCGCCCGCTTCGGGTCGATCTGCAGCAGATCGCCGATTGGGTGCGGCCCGAAAGCCGCGTACTCGATCTCGGTTGCGGCGATGGCGCACTGCTTGCGCATCTTCGCGAACATAAGCGTTGCCATGGCTACGGCGTCGAGATTAGTGACGATGAGGTCGCCGAGTGCGTGCGCTCCGGCATTAATGTCATACAGGCGAATCTTGATGCAGGCCTTCGCATGTTTGCGGAGGCGATGTTCGACACGGTGGTGTTATCGCAGACCCTGCAGGCGATGCATAACGCCGAAGGCATTCTGCGCGAAATGGCGCGCGTCGCGCGCCAAGGGGTTGTCAGTTTTCCCAACTTCGGCCACTGGAAGCATGCCGCCTCGTTGCTGCGCGGCAGGATGCCGGTAACGCGCCATATTCCATATCAGTGGTACGACACACCCAATATTCACTTGTGCACGCTGAACGATTTTGAGTCGCTCGCAGCAAAAGTTGGCTTGCACATTACAGGGCGCGCCGTGTTTACCGACGGCTCGCGCGTCGCAGTGCTACCGGCGTTGCGCGGTGCGCTGGCGGTATACCGGTTCGAGACGCAGTAGAGGGCTTGTCTCGGCACATGCACCAGAGCTACTTTTCAGCCTGCATTCAACTGCAAGAGGATTGACGATGGTTCGTCGGTCGATGTTGATCGTGACAATGCTCGTTGCAAACGCCGCTGCTGCCGACGAATTACCGCGACGAAAATCCGGGCTATGGTCGATGTCGGTGACGATGCCCGGTACGTCGGTGCCCTTGACGATGCAACAGTGCGTCGATCAGAAGAGCGACGACATCACCGCGTTGATGGCAGATAAAAGCAAACAAGCCTGCAAGACTCAGACGAAGCGCACCGGCGATCGTCTGGCATTTGATTCGGTTTGCAAAACTGCTAAGACAACATCGACGACGCACGGCGTCTTTGTTGGCGACTTCAAGTCGAGCTATACCGTGGAGTCGACTACGACGTTCGATCCGCCGGCTGCAGGTATGCGCAATGGCATGACGAAGGCGGCGGCGCAGTGGGCCGGCGCATGCAGACCCGACATGAAACCAGGCGACGTGGTGATGTCCAACGGCGTGAGGTTCAACTTGAACGACTACAAATCTGCGAATAAAAAATGAGCGATAGTTACCTATGAATCAAACCTTGCGCGACAAGCTGATCCGAAATGTCGACGCTCTCGATTGGCGGGAGGAGAAGGCTCATTCGCCGCTCTACGAAGGAGTTCGATCTGCAAACGTCATCGGCCGGCGCGTCGCCGGCACCGTTGCGAAAAAATTGGGTGCATCTGTCGACGTCGTGCCGCCGGGCAAGACCACGTGTCCGTATCACTTTCACTATGCGCAGGAGGAGATGTTCGTGATCCTCGAAGGCTCGGGGACGTTACGTGTCGCAGGCGAGCGAATCGAGGTGCGCCAGGGCGATGTGATCTGCATTCCTGCGGGTCCCGAGTATCCACACCAGTTGATCAACACATCGAATGCGGCAATGAAATACCTGTCCATCAGTACGCAGGAGTTTCCGGAGGTTTGCGAATACCCGGATTCAGGAAAGTATCTGGCCTTCACGCCGGTCGCCGGCCCGTTGCTCGAAAAAGGCCGGATGCACCGGCCCGATACCGATCTCGATTACTGGGACGGCGAGGCTTGATATTGGGTAGGTTGTGAACGGGTCGCCAGCCAGATCAATAACAGCACAGGCACCCCGATCAACGCGGTGCTTTGAAAGAATGCGACGTAACCGTACGCGTCGACGAATGCGCCGGAAAAGCCAGCGACGAATTTAGGCAGCAACAGCATCACCGAAGAGAACAGTGCATATTGCGTCGCCGAATATGCAACGTTTGTCAGGCTCGATAGATATGCAATAAAGGCGGCAGACGCTATGCCGCCCGACAAGTTATCTGCGGATACCACAAAGATCAAGCCGGTCAGGTCGTGGCCGCGTGTTGCCAGCCAGGCAAACAGCAGATTGGACGCTGCCGACAGCACCGCGCCGACAAACAAGATCCGCATCACGCCGAAGCGCAGCGCCAGTACTCCACCGATGAACGCGCCGGCAAGCGTCATCAACACACCGTATATTTTTGAGATCGCGGCCACTTCGTCTTTCGAGTAGCCCATGTCAACGTAAAACGGAAATGCCATGACGCCCAGCACGACGTCCGAAATACGATAGGTGGCGATCAATGCCAGCAGCAGCAGCGCGTGCCATCGGAAGCGTCGGAAGAAGTCGGCAAACGGCCCAACAACGGCCGTCTGAAGCCACGCAAGCAAGCGTGCCATTCGCGGGCCGAGGCCGCGGGCGTCGGCAAGCCGGTGCGCCAGTGCGAGTTCTTCCGCGGCGATGTCGTCGCGCGCTGCACCCGTTTTCGGCTCGGGCGCAAAAAACGTGGCGATGATTCCAACGGCCATCGACACGGCCATCACCAGATAGGCAGTGGTCCAGGCTGAAGTGGCCGCAATGCCGGCTTGCGAACCACTCGCGCTGACTTCCCCCGCGGCTCGGGCGGCAATCCAGAGCACGCCGGCGCCGGCCCAGATCGTCGCCAGCCGGTAGCCGGTCTGGTACATCGCCGCCAGCGCCGCCTGCTTTTCGACGGCGGCCGATTCGATGCGATACGCGTCCAAAGCGATGTCTTGCGTTGCAGAGGCGAATGCGACGAGCAGCGCGAACCACACCAGCGAACCCAGTCCATTGAGCGGATCCGTCAGCGCCATGCCGGTCAGACCCAAGATGATTGCAAGCTGCGACGCGAACAACCAGCTGCGACGCCGGCCGAGTACTCGCGTAAGGACCGGCAGCGCAAGTCGATCGACCAAGGGTGCCCATGCCCACTTGAATCCATAGGCGAGGCCAACCCAGCTCAGATATCCGATCGTCGTGCGATCGATCCCGGCCTCACGCAGACGAAACGACAGCGTTCCGAGGACGAGCAGCAATGGAAGCCCGGCCGAGAAGCCGAGAAAAAACATGCGCAGCGTTGCGGGCTCGGCGTACACGCGCAGCGTATCGCTCCAGCGGCGCTCAGCGACCGTCGCGCTTGACGGCTTGATCATGCAGAGGTCGGCAGGCTCATAAGCGGCCGGAATAATCGATCGTCAGCGGCGCGTGATCTGAGAAACGCTCACCCATGTAAATCTCTGCGGCGCGCGCACGCTTGGCAACGCCCGGCGTCGCAATTTGATAATCGATCCGCCAGCCGACATTTTTCGCATACGCCTGTCCGAAATTGCTCCACCAGGTGTAACGCTCCGGACGCGGATCGAGCATGCGAAACACATCGACCCAGCCGTGCCGCTCGAACAGGCGGGACAACCACGCACGCTCTTCGGGAAGAAACCCCGAATGCTTTTGATTGCTGCGCCAGTTTTTCAAATCGATCTCTCGATGTGCAATGTTGATGTCGCCGCACATAATGAACTCGCGGCCGCTAGCGGCGAGCCGCCTCAAATGGGGAAGAAACCTGGTCAGGAATCGAAACTTTGATTCCTGACGGTGCGGTCCCGATGAGCCGGACGGAAAGTACACGGAGATAACGGTGACGTTGGAAAACTGTGCCTCTACATAGCGACCTTCGGCGTCAAATTCCTTGACTCCGAATCCAAGTCGGACTTCACGCGGGCGCTTGGAGGCATACAGCGCCGTGCCTGCGTAGCCGCGCCGAGCCGCGCAGTGATACCACGTGCGCATTCCGCGCGGCCGGCTTTCATCCGGGATGTCGCATTCATCGGCCTTCACTTCCTGCAGACACACGACGTCTGATTTTGACTGTTCGAGCCAAACGGTCAGCCCCTTTCGTGTTGCTGATCGAAGGCCGTTGACGTTGAGGGTGGTGATACGAAACATTTGAATAGCCCGGACATTGCAAGCTATGCTGAAAAATCACGCTAATTTTGGTCGTTCGCCGCGCGCGCATGCGGCAGAATTGATGGGATCGCTTGAGCAGGTTATACGCATCGTCTGTTTGACCTAACGCCAGATTGTCGACGTGGATTCGCTCCAGCAGCAATTTATCGAGTTTGCACTCGCCAGCAAGGTCTTGGCATTCGGCGAGTTCAAAACTAAGGCGGGTCGTTTGTCGCCGTATTTTTTTAACGCTGGAATGTTTAGTCGCGGCGCCACTCTGGGCCGCTTAGCGAACTTCTACGCGCAGACGCTGCTGCAAGCGCGTGCGCAGGGACGCGTCGAGTTCGATATGTTGTTTGGCCCTGCGTACAAGGGCATAACGTTGGCGTCGGCGACCGCGGTTGCGCTGGCCGGATTGGGTACCGATGTGCCGTTTGCGTACAACCGCAAGGAAGCAAAGGATCATGGAGAAGGTGGAGTGATTGTCGGCAGCGCACTGGAAGGACGTGTCGTAATCGTGGATGACGTCATCACCGACGGGGCAGCCAAACGCGAGTCTGTCGAGCTGATCCGTGCACACGGCGCGGTTCCCGCCGCGGTATTGATTGCGCTCGATCGGCTGGAACGCGCCGGCAGCGATGACCACTTGTCGTCGCGATCTGCGGTTCAAGCGTTTGAAGACGACTTCGGTATTCCAGTGATATCGATAGCGAATTTCGACGACCTGATGCAGTTTCTCGATTCTGATTCGCCTCACGCGCGGGGTGCGCGATCCTTTCGTTCTGCCATGGAGCAGTATCGGGCCAAATATGCCGCATGATTTGATGGAACACTTTGTCCGTGCCGCACGGGTCTTCGGGTTGGGCGCAGGCGTGTTACTGCTCAATACGAGCGCCTCCTGGGCCGCCGAAAGCACACCGCTGGGCTCCATCTTTACCTGCACCGTGAACGGGAAGACTTTCTCGGGCGATCGCCCGCCGCAGGAGTGCGCCAACGCCGACATGCGCGAGTTGAACCGTGATGGGTCTGTGCGTCGCGTTCTTGCGCGTCCGCCGACGCAAGACGAGCTGCGTGCGCGCGCGCTGGAAGCCAAGAAACGGCTCGAAGAAGAAGACAAGCTACTGGCTCAGCGGCGTCGCGACAAATCGCTGCTCGAGGCCTATGCAAGCGAGGAAGAGATCGAGGCCGCGCGCGCGAAGAATCTCGAGTCGGCAACGCAGTCGATGGTGCGCGCCAAGGCACGAATCGACAGCCTGAATGGCGAACGCAAGAAGCTCGACGACGAGGCGGAGTTCTACAAGAAGCGTGCTTTACCCGATCAAATCAAGCGCAGCTTCGTCTCGAATCAACAGGAAGTCAGCCAGGCAGAGAAAATCCTGAGTGAGGCGTCCATTGAGACCAAGCGCATCAACGAGCGCTTCGATGCAGAGAAAAAACGCTTCCGCGAGCTTCTGGCGCAAGGCGCGCGTCCAGTGCAACGCAACCCAGAGACCGATATTCTCTTGGATCCACGCTTTCAGGGAAAGTAGGCATGAGCAATCAGCCCGACCTTTGGCACAGCAATAAGCGTGCAAAATGAGCGGCGAAAATGAAACGCTGCGTCGTCCTGTGCTGGTGTTGGTGTGTAATGACAGCTGCTGCGAGCGCGCAAAGTGCCGGGGGTTTGTACGTCGCCGGCGACAATTTTGATTTCACCCAAGCTGTCGAGCGCGCTTTAGCGCAGCATCCCTCACCTTCAAAGTTTTTTGTCTTGGCGATGGGCGACGCGGTGCGCGGGCTTTCGGTGCTTGCGCCTCCGGAGCTGGTCGAAGTTCGCAATCGGGGTGCCGCGCGCGGCGCGGTCTATCTGGTGTGTCGACGCGCCGTCGATCGTGAGGCGTTCCGGTTATCCGACCTGATCTCGGGCGTTGTCGCCGTCAAGGGCTGGCCTGCGCCTGGTAGTGACGAATTGCCCGAAGGTTCGAAGTATTACCGTGACGAAGATCCATCGAATCTCCCAAGCTCGACCGAGGTGCTGCGGCGCTTGCGTTCGACGTGCTCTTAAACGAGCGCAGCAAAGGCATCTGCGGTCGTCGATCAGGACTTGGTTAATCGCCGTCGCAGAATTTCGTTGACCTGCTGCGGATTAGCTTTGCCGCGCGCGGCCTTCATCGCCTGGCCGACGAGCGCGTTGAACGCCTTTTCTTTGCCGGCGCGAAACTCGTCAACCGACCGTGCGTTTGCAGCAAGGACCTGATCAACAATGCTCTCAATTGCCGACAGATCCGAGATCTGCTTTAACCCAAGGGCTTCGATAACGCCGTCTACGTCAGCACCTTGACGTTGCCAGAGTGATGCGAACACATCCTTTGCTGCCTTGTTGCTGATAGTTCCGTCCAGGACCCGCTCGATCAATCTCGCCAGCTGTTCAGGCGACACCGGCGCGTGCGCAATCGCCAGTCCGGATTCGTTCAAACTAGCTGCAAGCTCACCCATCACCCAATTGGCCGCCATTTTCTTATCGGGCACATGCTGCGCAACCGATTCGTAGTAAGTGGCCATATCGCGTGACGCGGTCAGCATCTGCGCATCGTAGGCCGGCAAACTGTATTGACGCTCAAAACGCTCGCGCATCGCGCCCGGCAATTCGGGCATTGAGCGCCGGATCCGCTCGATCCAGTCGTCGGCAATCGCCAGCGGCCGCAGATCAGGATCCGGGAAGTAGCGGTAGTCCATCGCATCTTCCTTGCCACGCATCGGACGCGTTTCATCGCGCTCGGAATCGTAAAGGCGCGTCTCTTGCACGACGGCACCCCCATCTTCGATCATCTCGATTTGCCGCCGGACTTCAAAGTCGATTGCGCGCTCGAGAAACCTGAAGCTGTTCAGGTTTTTGATCTCGCAGCGTGTGCCGAGCACACTCTCGCCTGCCCGCCGAACCGAGACGTTGGCATCGCATCGGAAGCTGCCCTCCTGCATATTGCCGTCGCACACGCCGAGCCAGATCACCAGTGCATGCATCGCTTTCGCATAGGCGACGGCCTCGGCGGCAGAGCTCAGCTCTGGTTCTGAAACAATCTCGAGTAAAGGTACTCCGGCGCGATTCAAATCAATGCCGGACACGCCATCGGCGCCGATGTCTTCGTGGATCGACTTACCCGCGTCTTCTTCCAGATGCGCGCGGGTTAACCGCACGGTCTTGATGTACGGCTCGCCCGCGGATTTATCTGCCGACCTCGGTTGAACGACGAACGTCAATGCGCCGCCTTTGACCACCGGCGTTTCGTACTGACTGATCTGATAGCCCTTCGGGAGGTCCGGATAGAAATAATTCTTGCGCGCAAAGATGCTTTGCGGGGCGACTTTGCCGCCGATCGCGATGCCGAATTTGATCGCACGCTCGACCGCGCCCCGGTTCAGTACAGGCAGCGTGCCCGGCAGCGCGAGATCGATCACGCTGGCGTCCGAGTTCGGCTCGGCACCGAAACGAGTCGACGCACCGGAAAAGATCTTGCTTCCGGTTGTCAACTGAGCGTGCGTCTCGATACCGACGACGACTTCCCATTGCATAGCCACGGGGATTCAGTGCAACGTAGTGACGGGACTCTCGTGCAACAGCCGTCGCGTTTCGCTTTGTTCGTGACGGTGGGTATCCCACGCCACTTGCGCCATTGTCCGATGCTGGCGCGCCTGAGCCGGTTGTTTCACAACGTCGAGCGCCGCGGCCATGTTTTCATGAACGATGGCTCGAATGTCGGCAGGAGCCGATTCATCGAGCCGCCGCAGTGCAGCCACCGCTTGCGCGTAGCCGGCATCGGTCTGGCCAAGCTGCAAAAGGCAATTAGCGCGATCGGCCATCGCCGCCGTGCACTCGTGCAGGAAACCGTCGCCTTCGCACTGCGGCAAATGCACGTCGTATAGCGAAAGCGCCTGCTGGTAGCGCTTTTGCAGCACATACATTTCGGCGAGTAGCAATTGATCGAGCGTTGTTGTGGGTCCATCGGGGACCTGCTGAGCGTATTCGATGCACTGCTGCAAGTCTGCGATCGCCTGTTTGACGCCGGCCCTGTCGAGCTCTCCGGTCCCGGCAGATTGCCGCGCGTGTGCTGCCTTCGCCAGTGCGGCGCGCTGCAGCCAACTCGCCATAGCAATTTCGTCGTCGAGGTCCTTGACTACATCATGAGTCTCTCGATACAGCCGATACGCCGTTTCATGGTCATGGGCATCCTGGTGCAGCGAAGCCAGTGCAAGAGAGGCGCGATAGCGCGCTTCGAGCGGCGCGCCGGAGTTGGCCAGAACCGATCTTGCATGTGTCACGGCGGCGCGCACATCACCTTCGCGCTGCATGAAGAGCGCCAGAGCCGATTCGCACTCCGCGATCAGGCTCGGCTCATCTAGCGTTCGCGCCTCACGCAGCGCGGCGTACATCTTCTGCTGGGCGTCGGCAAAGCGCTTCGAAAAATAGGTGTCGATCGCACGCACGTATGCGAAGCGCAGCTTCAGTAATCGCGGCGCATCGGTCGGCATCTGGTTTTCGGCGTCGCACAGCGTGCGCTCGGCTTCGGTGACCCTGCCCAGACGGGCGAGCAGTACGGCACGATCCTGTAACAAGCGGATGCGTTCAATGACGTGCCCCGCCGCGGCCACGTTGCGCTGATTGGCTTCCAACAATCGTTGTGACACTAACAGGCCAATGCAAAGCTGCCGCGGGTGATCGAATGCAGGGACGTCCGGGTCCCTGCGCCTGTCGGTGCCACTTCAGGTTTTCTGGCGACGCGTCGCATCAGTTCGTCAATATCCATCGGGACAACGCAAATGCCAATCGGTCGCGCGCTGGTACGCGTTCGCCAAGCCGAGCATGCGCGCCTCGTCAAAGTAATTAGCAATCAACTGCAGCCCCACTGGACGCTTGCCATTGACCGGACCGGTGCCAAAACCGCACGGAATGCTCATGGACGGGACGCCCGCAAGGCTACCCGGCACCGTGTAGTAGTCCGCCATGTACATCGCGACCGGATCGGCCGCCTTCTCCCCGAAGCCGAAGGCTACGCTCAACGTCACCGGCCCGGCGATCACGTCACATTGGGAGAACGCACGGGTGAATTCATCAGCGATAATGCGCCGCACTTTTTGCGCCTTGATGTAGTAAGCGTCGTAATAACCATGCGACAGCACGTAGGTCCCGACCAGAATCCGACGCTTGGGCTCGGCTCCGAACCCCTCGGAACGTGACTTCTTGATCATGTCCGTGACGTCGCTGTACTCGGCGGCGCGGTGACCGTAACGCACACCGTCGAAGCGCGAGAGGTTGCTCGATGCCTCGGCCGGGGCGACCACGTAGTACACAGGAATGCCGAGCTCGGCGTTTGGCAGCGAGATATCGATCAGCGTTGCTCCCAAGCGCTGATACTCGGCGAGCGCCTCGCGCACGGCGGTCTCGACGTCCGGCTGTATCAAGCTGCCGAAGAATTCCTTCGGAACGCCGATCTTCAGCCCTTTGACGTCGATATCCAAATGTCGTGTGTAGTCTTCGCGCGGCCGATCGACGCTGGTCGAATCCTTCGGGTCGAACCCCAGCATCTGGTTGAACACGAGCGCAGCGTCCTCAGCCGAGCGCGTCATCAGTCCTGCCGTATCCAGGCTCGACGCAAAGGCAATCATTCCCCAGCGCGAAGGGCGGCCATAGGTGGGCTTGGTGCCTGTGACGCCAGAAAAAGCCGCGGGTTCGCGGATCGAACCGCCGGTATCGGTAGCCGTTGCGACCGGCACGAGGCGCGCGGCCACCGCAGCCGATGAACCGCCCGACGAGCCGCCGGGGACCGCCGCATGATCCCAGGGATTGAGTACGTTGCCGAACGCGCTGTTTTCGTTCGAAGAGCCCATCGCGAACTCGTCGCAATTGGTCTTTCCTACCGTCACCATGCCGGCCTGTCGGAGGTTGTCGACCACCGTCGCATCGAACGGGCTGCGATAACCCTGCAAGATCTTGCTCGACGCTGTCGAAAAAAAGTCCTTAGTGACGAAGATGTCCTTGTGCGCAATCGGCACGCCGGTCAGGGGCGTGGCATTGCCTTGCGCCCGCCGCGCATCGGCCTGCTCGGCCTGCGCGAGCGTGACTTCGGGTCGAACATCCAGGAACGCGTTCAGGTCGCGGTGCGATTCGATGCGCGCCAGATGAGCCCGGGCCAGTTCCACTGCCGACACTTTCTTGTCGGCAAGTGCGCGCGACAGCTTCGCGACAGACGTGTGTGCAATTTCCATGACTACTCGACCACACGAGGAACGACAAAAAGCCCGTTCAGCTGTTGCGGCGCGTTGATCATCACCGCCGCGCGTTGATCGGTGTCGGTTACGACGTCATCGCGCAGCCGCTGCGATCCGCCCAGCGCATCTGCCATCGGCTCGATCCCGGTGGTGTCGATCGCCTGCATTCGCTCGATCATCGCGAAGATATCGATCAGCTGAGCCAGCGTGTGTTCGGCTTCGTCGTCTGTGATCTCGATGCGTGCGAGATGCGCGATGCGGCGGACCTGCTCCAGATCGAGTGACATGCGTACGGGATGCTTTGATGGAGGTTTACGCGGGGAAAAATGGGGTTATCGAGCAGATCACAAGCGAAAAAAGTTTATCATT
>DATEOP010000344.1:0-3686 GCA_035274065.1 Burkholderiaceae bacterium | reverse complement strand
CTAACCGGTGTGACGCGAGCTCTCGGTTCCATCGTCGACAGATCGACGGAGTTAAAAGCCTCTGCAGCAGATGTTCCGTGTTCGGGAGCAGATCATTGACAATGCTTGGCAGATGCCCGCCGCGAAACAGGGCGTCGCGTGACGGCGTGAGAAACAAACCGGCGGATAAAACGTCTCCGCCGATTCCGTCGTAAACGGAATCGATTGTTTCTTTGACAAACACGTCGTTCAGCAATAATGGCCACGTACCGTGGTCAACGCCGAAACTGGTGAGTTCGTTTTTTCGGATCTCTGCATCAAAGAAGTTTTGACGCTGTTCGACAACGACATGGCGGATGCCCAGCTCGTTAGTCAGCATCGCAGCCACTGTGGCGTCGTCAGGGTACTGAACTACCGTCGCGCACAGCTGCGGCTTGAAACCAGTCCGGCACAACTCAAACAGAACGTGCCGCGAATCGCGACCGCCGCTGAGGGGCAGGGCAAACCGGGTGGAGTTCGGAAGCCGCTTTTTGATCGCGCCAGCGAAGAGCTCGACGTAGCGATGCACGGCGTCGCTGCGAGAGATTGATCGGTTCTCTCGCACGTTCTCGTAGCCGCCGGTCACACGTAGGCCATCACTGTTCCAGGCGAGAGTGGCGTTCGGAGGTAAGCAATGGATGTGTCGGAAAGGTGTGTCATTGCCGATGAACTGACCAAGCCTTAGAAACAAAGCGACAGCGGCGTCGTTGAGCTCCGCATCTGCCCCGGCGGCAATCAGCGTGGAGACCAATGGCGAGACGCCGACGTCCGCGCCCTTTGCATAGTAAAAAAGTGGAAAGAAACCATAACGGTCGTTTTGGACCGTGAGTGTTTTGCCATCCCATGCCCACTCGCCGAATATGCCGTCCGTGCCTCCGTCCGGCGCTGCAATTTTGTGGCCGAAGAATCGCGCGAAGTCGCCGCGCACATGGGTAGTGCCCTGGAAGCGACTACCGAAGAAAAAAGGGGCCGACGTCGCGTGGCGCATTCCGCTTTAAATTTGCAACATCGTCCCGTTGCGCTACTGCGGATTTTGTAAAAGCAGATCTACGCGGAAATTATCGGCAGCGCGAGATGTCACTGTTCCAATTTGCCGTCGACCGCCGTGGTGAGAATCCCTTCAATGGTGTCGACGCGTGCGTCCCAAGTATTGCGACGGGCCACTGCGCGACGGTCTTCCGCCGTACTGCGTGCATGACCATTAAGTGCTCGCGCGATGGCCGCTCGCCAGCTTTGTTCATCATCAGCGGTCTCGATCCAGTCCTTAAAGTCGCCGATCGATTGCAGCGGTGTGCTTACGATGGGGGTGCCGCTTGCTAAGTACTCATGTAGTTTCAATGGATATCCAAAATCCATCCACGTGTCTTTTCGATAACACATCATTGCTACGTCTAGCGCTCCCATGCACATCGGAAGCTCAGCAACAGATTTGGCGGGCAGGAAGTGAACATTGGGCAGTTGACGGCATTGGTCCATTGCTGCATGCGTTACATCATCGAAATTCCCGTCCGGACCAATAAACAAGAACTGCCAAGTGGGCTCGCTTAATGCAATGTTTAAGACGAGAGGAAAATTTACCTTCCGGTTCAACGTGCCGACATAGCCAATCCTCGGGCGCGGAATTGATGCCACATCGGGTGGCGGCGGCAGCTCAGAGCCTGCCTCGAACAGGCTCGCGTCCGCTGCGTTTGGAACGCAGAAAACGGGCTTAGCGGTTTTTTGTTGAATTGCATTCCGAGTGGGTTCGGAGGAGGTAATGACCAGTCCACTCAAATCGATCAAGCGCTGTTCATCGGCTTCCTTCTCGACCGACCAATCGGGCATGCTGCTAAAAAGATCATAAGGACTGTAGACAACTAAATCGGCGCGCATCCGCTCGACATATTTCACATATGAGGGGTGAAACACGTAGGCGACGATAGGGCCGTCGCCCATTTTTTTCAGTTGGCGGCGCCAGCGCTCGACTGCGAGGGGAATTGTTAGCAGGTCCCACGCGGGATTCGTTGGCCAACTTAAAAGCAGCTTGGGACTTTGATCAAGTAATACCCCGTCGTGTCTCTCGAATCCGCCACCTGATTTGGAAGCACGAAACTCCGGACGATGAACATCCCACACCGTCCACGGCCCGTTTGAATAAAGAATGTGATGACGCTTTGCCAGTCGAGACAGGATCTGTTGCCGGTTCATCCATGATTCGCCCCAAGCATTTGGTGCGAACGCAATCACCCTCAAAGCCACAGGCGTGGGATTCAAGCGCGACGGTTCTCTATCGACCGGGAAAGTCGACACGGGACATGACAACACAACGCTGGTTCTCCTGTTGGCTTGAAGCGGCGCATCTTCATTCAGCACGCGACCGCTGCTATGGTGGTCGTCGGACCTTAACAGCTTGTCTAGCACGGTCCGATCGCGGGATCTTGTGTCGAAGGATTCAAGCTAACGAGGTTCAAATTGGACGAATGGGGTGTAAGTGGTCGCGTTGAGACAATTCAGTTGTCTAACGAGTTGTCAGGAAGCGAGCGTGCCATCAGCAGGAGCCGCTCAAATCACATAATGGGGTTTACCCGGAAGGGGTCCATCTAATCCACGCCGGGTCGCTCCGCAAGCCAGGCCCGAGCATGCTATGTGCCTGCGGATCGCAATGAAGGTCGAGTACGCTTGAGTTTTTGCCTTCGGGCTGTGACTACGTACTTGTCACGAAGAGAGGAGCCGCGCCGAATGAAGCGCATCTTTAGATGTGCCACCGTGTCGCTTGTAATTACAAATAGCGTCTTGGGGCTGACAGCGTGTGGTGGCGGCGGCTCCGAAGGAGCTCCGGCTGTTGCAGGAGCACCTGCCCCCGCACCGGCGCCTCCGCCATCGCCACCACCTACTGCTCCCGTGACGACGCACTCTGCAACGGTTTCGTGGGCAGTGCCGTTACTTAATACCGACGGCACATCGCTAACGGATATCAGCGGCTATCGCGTTTATTACGGCACCAGTGCTGATGAGTTATCGCAATCGATACTCATACCCGGATCAGGGATCACAAGCCACGTGTTGAGCGGGCTTGCGCCCGGAACGTACTACATAGCGGTGGCCACTTTGAATTCGACGGGTGCCGCGAGTGATCTTTCCACACTGGCCTCGACGACCGTCCCCTAGAGCCGAACCTGTGCCACGACTTTCTTTAAAGCAAAGCACCGTGTGCGCAACGTTATACTTTTGGATCGTGATTGCCTCGCGGCGCGGCTCTGAAATGGCGTTAGATGCACTGATACGCGCGAGCTCATGAGTCTTTATTTGCTATCAAAAGCGAAACGACAGTGTCGCAGCACCGCAAGGTTTGAATCGAAGATTCTGGCGTATACCGCTAAGCCGGGACGCTCGACCGCACCAGCGCCTTCCTCTGAGGACCCGCTAGGACAGATGGTCGATGTACTTGGGATGGCGCGCGAGACCGATAATTGCTAACCCGCGCCTGTTGCCGAGTTTTATGCCCATTAAGTAGGAACAAGAAGTTGGGACGCTGACATGAAGCACAAGATGAACCGCACGGCGCTGACGCTGCTGCTTGCAAACAGTTTTCTCGCGGTGTCTGGCTGCGGTGGATCTGATGAGACGCCCAGCCCTGCTACTGCCGTTGCGTCAGTGACGCCAGGCTCCCCGGACGCGCCTCCAGTC
Organism: Burkholderiaceae bacterium; assembly: GCA_035274065.1. Taxonomy (GTDB): domain Bacteria; phylum Pseudomonadota; class Gammaproteobacteria; order Burkholderiales; family Burkholderiaceae_F; genus JACCZX01. Next base: position 2 of record DATEOP010000344.1, on the reverse strand, counting down.
TC
>DATEOP010000343.1:0-2394 GCA_035274065.1 Burkholderiaceae bacterium | reverse complement strand
CAAGCCGCCGACAATCTCGGCACGCTTTCCTACGAGAGTACCAAGCATGCGGCCAAGCATGATGCCAAGTGTCACCATTACCAACGTCGTGAGGCCGATTACCAGTGCGACGGTGACAATGTTCACATCGAGAAACGCGAGACCGACACCGACCGCCATCGCATCGATACTTGTCGCAAAGCCGGTGGCAGCAAGGCTCCAGAAGCTATCGTTGCGATTGGTTGCAGTTTCTTCTTCTGCCCTGAGTCCGGCATAGACCATGTGCAGGCCGAGAAGGCCGAGCACAACGAAGGCGATCCAGTGGTCCCACTCGCTGATGTACTTTACCGCTGTCACACCCAACAGCCATCCAATGACCGGGGTGAGACCCTCGATGATTCCGAAAATGGCACCGGCGCGAAGCGCCTCACGAAATCGCGGCTGGCGCATCGCAGCGCCCTTACCGACAGCTGCTGCAAAAGCGTCAGTGGACATCGCAATGCCGAGCAGCAAGATCGAAAGCGGATGCATCAAATGTTTTGGCTAGATGGGCTCGGGGCGCGATCGCTCGATCGCAATCGACTTACGTCGGGATTAATTCATTGTCGGCAGAGACCCTGGGCCTAACAATACCGGGCCGTACAAACAACTTTGCTCGAAGAGGAACGGAGTTCAACCATGCCCCCTGCAAGCAGCAAGCGCGTCCCGTATCGAAATCTCGGCGACAGCCAGCTCAAAGTGTCGCGCTTGTGCGTCGGCGCCATGATGTTTGGGGATCAGACCGACGAGCCGGTCGCGCGCGAGATCGTGGCGCATGCGCGTGACCACGGAATCAATTTCATCGACACAGCCGATGTTTACTCCACCGGCAAGTCCGAATCGATCGTGGGTTCATCACTGAAGGGGCAGCGCGACGCCTGGATCGTTGCTACCAAAGTGGGCAACAAGATGTCGGAGCAGCCCAACGAGTCGCACTACTCACGCACGTGGGTGTTGCGCGAATGTGAGGCGAGTTTGAAGCGGCTCGCGACCGACTGGATCGATGTTTATTACCTGCATCGCGACTTCAACGGCATGCAGCTCGAGGAGCCCCTGCGCGCGATCGACGCGCTGTTGAGCGCAGGCAAGATTCGTTACTGGGGCGTGAGCAACTTTCGTGGCTGGCGGATCGCGGAGACCATTTACACGGCGCGCGCGCTGAACATGCCGGCTCCTGTCGTCTGCCAGCCGTACTACAACCTGCTCAATCGGCAGCCTGAAGTGGAAGTGCTGCCGGCGTGTGCGCGCTTCGGACTCGGCGCTGTGCCGTACAGCCCGATTGCGCGCGGTGTGCTGTCTGGCAAATACGCGCCGGGCAGCAAACCGTCGGGGGACACGCGCGCCGGGCGTGGCGACAAGCGCATCATGGAAACCGAGTTTCGCGAAGATTCGTTGCGAGTAGCGCAAAAGCTCCGCGAGCACTGCGCTCGCAAGGGCGTTGCGCTGACGCACTTCGCTACTGCTTGGGTGCTGGCGCATCGAACAGTCAGCTCGGTTATCGCGGGTCCACGCACTTTCGAGCAATGGAAAGAATATCTCCCTGCACTCGACTGCGAGATCACTGCGGAAGATGAAGCGCTCGTCGATTCTCTCGTCAGCCCCGGGCATCCGTCGACACCGGGCTACAACGATCCTGCGTATCCGTGGGAAGGACGACGGTGAGTTGAAGCCTACAGCGGCGCAAGTGGCGTGATCGCCGCGTTAGGTTCGTGCGGAATGCGAGCCATATTGAGCACCATCGAGATCATTTCGAAGTAACCAACGATGCACGTGAGATCGACGACGCCCTGCTCACCCAAGCGATCCACGCATTCCTGGTAGGTTGCATCGCCTACGCCGTGTTGTTCGAGAAGCTGCATCGTGAAGTCGAACACGGCCGATTCATCGGATGACAACGACGACGGTCGGCGACCGTCACGCAGCGCGTCGATAGTCTCTTGCGAAGTGCCGGCCTCGAGCGCGAGCGGCACGTGCATGAACCACTCAAATTGCTGCGTCCAAACACGAGCGACGATCAGTGTGGCGAACTCCGATAGCCGACGTGGCACTTTGCTGTTGAACCGAAGGTACTCGCCTACTTTCTGCACTCGCGCCATCAGCTCAGGACTGCGAAGCAAAGCAATGAACGGCCCTTTGACCCCCTTGCGCGGGCCGGCGATCAACTCGTGAGCAGCCGCGCGCTGAGCTTCGTTCATCGTCTCATCATTGAGCGGCGACATGCGCATGGCAGACGGCGACATCAATGGGTTCTGGTGGCAGCTAGCGGTGCCGGCCCGCGCGCCAGAACCAGCGCGGCCGCGATGAGCACACCGAAAGCAATCAGACTCGGCAGCGCGACACTGCTGTCGCCGCGACTTCCTACTCCAACAAGCATCG
>DATEOP010000342.1:0-7198 GCA_035274065.1 Burkholderiaceae bacterium | reverse complement strand
GAGGAATTCGCTGAGCTTGCGTACCTGATCGATTACGATTTCGCGGCTCTTGGCTTTCCCGGCCCGAGTCTCGGTTCGATCCGCTTGCGGCTCGTCACTGCTGGCATCTACATCATTTCGATCTGCTATCAGCGCGGCAGGGGTAAGACATCTCAAGTCGGGATGGTTGTCGGCCGCAAGCAACGAGCAACCTGGACAGCGGCCACAAGGCACGTCGTCCACGGGCGACTCGCACAGCAGCAACTGCGCATACGCGTTGATCAGATGACGCTTGCCCACGCCGCGTCCACCATGCAGCAGCAACGCGTGCGGCAGCCGCTCGCGCCAGCCCACGAGCTGCGACCACAGCGCGTTCTGCCACGGCAGTGCCGTTAGTCGTTCCATTTCCGTATCAAATGCTCGAGTTGAGTGCGAACAATCTCCCGCTGCTGATCTGCATCGATTACGACAAAGCGCTCAGGTTCCGCCGTGGCTCTTTTCAGATACATCGCGCGTACCGCACCGAAGAACGCGATCGGTTCGCCTTCGAAGCGGTCCGCCGATCGCGCTCGAGCCAGCCGCTGAGCCGCGACTTCCGGCGCAACATCAAACAGGATCGTCAAGCTGGGCTGCAGGTCCGGATGAACCCACTGCTCGAGCTCTGCGATCGCGCGCTCGTCGATGCCGCGGCCTCCTGCCTGGTAGGCATATGTCGCATCGGTGAATCGATCGCAAAGAACCCAAACGCCCGATGCAAGCGCAGGGCGAATGACTGTGGCCAGATGCTCGGCACGTGCTGCGAACATCAACATCGTCTCGGCCTCGCGCGTCATCGGCTGATTCAGCACCAGTTCGCGCAGCGATTCGCCCAACGGTGTCCCGCCGGGCTCGCGTGTCACCAGTGGCTCGATGCCGCGCGCACGAAGGACGCCCTTAACGGTGTCGATATGCGTGCTTTTGCCCGACCCATCGATGCCTTCGAAGGTAATGAAACGGCCGTGCTCGCTCATCGGCGGCAACAGCGCTGATAGGCGTCGACTGCGCGATTGTGCTCGGCGAGCGTTGCCGAGAAGTGCGACGTTCCATCCCCGCGCGATACGAAGTACAGCGCCGAAGTATTGGCTGGATTCAATGCTGCCTCGATCGAGGCGCGGCCCGGCAATGCGATCGGACTCGGTGGCAATCCGGTGCGTGTGTAAGAGTTGTACGGCCCATCGGCGAACAAATCGCGCTTGCGCAAATTGCCGTCGAATGAAGGACCGATGCCATAAATGACCGAAGGGTCCGTTTGCAGCAACATGCCCTGCCTGAGCCGATTGACGAAAACGCCGGCGATCATCGCTCGCTCAGACCCCTGTCCGGTTTCCTTTTCGATAATCGATGCCATCGTCAGCGCATCGTACGGGCTGGCATACGGTAGATCCGCTTTGCGCGCGGCCCACGCTGCCTGCAACAGTTTCTTTTGCGCACGGTACGCCTGACGGTAGATCTCGATATCCGAGGTGCCCGGGTCGTACACGTATGTCTCGGGTGCAAACAAGCCCTCAGGATGAGTTTCGCTGGCGCCGATTGCCTTCAACAGTTGCTCGGCCGACATACTCGCCGAATCCTGCTTGAGTTGAGGTTGCGCGGCGAGCAGCGCTCGCAGGTCGCGAAACGTGATGCCCTCCACCACTGTCAATCGCTCGCGAATGACATCGCCCGCCTGCAACTTCGCCAGCAATCCAGCCAGCGTGATACCACGGTCGAACGCGTATCGGCCCGCGCGCAACGACTGCGACGCACCGGTAAAGCGCGCGGCTGCAACCATTGCGTCCGCATTGACGTCGATGCCCGCCTGACGTGCCGAATTCGCGATGCTACGTACCGAGCTTCCGGCAGGGACACCAAGTTCGATCCGATCGGATTTGAATGGCAGCGGCCGTTCGAACAGGTACCAGCGCCCCGCCAGCCCTGCGGCGCACAGGCCAATAACTGCAAGCAGCGCGACGCTGATCCAAACGCGCGCACGGCTACGTTTTTTCATTTAAGCAGGGTCATGGGAACATCGACGAAGACAAGACGACTAAACAACGGCGCGGTTATATTAATCTGCGTCCAACAGCAAACGACACAAGGATAGATGTCCGCCATCGCCGCTCCTGTTCAAACGACAGTGCTCGCTCCGCTGCCGGAGTTCGGTGTCGTTTGCGTCTCCGGACCAGACGCCGTGCCGTTTCTGCAATCGCAGCTTACAAACGACGTGTCACGGCTCACTCCTGACAGAGTGCAGCTATCGGGTTATTGCACGCCGAAGGGCCGCCTGCTCGCAACGTTTCACCAGTGGCGCACGGAAGATGGCGTGTTCATGCGGATGCCGCGTGAAATCATCGGCTCGGTCGTCAAGAGACTGTCGATGTTCGTGCTGCGTGCGAAGGCAAAAATCACCGATGCCAGCGATCTGTGGGTCACGTCAGCGCTTCTCGGCGAAGGCACACACGCGCTGAACGACGCGGGTCTATCTGCCCCCGACGCGCCTTGGGTTTCGACGACGGCAGGTGTCGTGCGCGTCGACCGCCTGCTGCCGACCCCCGACGGTGGATCGCGTTACTTGTTAACGTCGCCGCGCGAAGCACAGTTGCCGTTGTCCAAAGACGTTGCGCCTGGGGCGAGCCGCCATTGGTGGCTAAGCGAGATCGACGCGGCTGTACCGACCATTTTCGCGGCAACTCAGGAGAAGTTCGTTCCGCAAATGATCAACCTCGAGGTTTTGGGAGGTGTGGACTTCAAGAAAGGCTGTTATCCCGGCCAGGAAATCGTCGCGCGTAGCCAATACCTCGGCAAACTCAAGCGGCGCATGAACATTGCAGACGTCGACGCGCCCGATGTTCAACCCGCGACTGACGTCTATCACAGCGACGCTGCGCAGCCGGTCGGTACGGTGGTAATGGCAGCTGCTTCACGTGAGGGAAGCGCCCTGCTCTTCGAGGCCCCGCTCGATCGCCTCGAGTCGGGTTCGCTGCATCTGCACAGCTCTGGCGGTCCACGCTTGCGCGTGCGTCCGCTACCGTACGTGCTGTTTGATCCTACGGAGTAACGAGAGATTCGATGTGCCTGATGGTGTTCGCGTGGCGTTCGCATCCACATTACCCGCTGGTGCTGGCTGCGAATCGCGATGAGTTCTATCTTCGTCGCACGCGACCGGCTGCGTGGTGGGGTCATGCCGTGTCGGTCCTCGCCGGGCACGACGAGGAAGCAGGCGGCACGTGGCTCGGCATCACCCGTCGCGGCCGGTTTGCCGCGCTGACGAACGTGCGCGCTCCAAGCGAGCGAAATCCACACGCGCCTTCGCGCGGAACGCTCGTACTGTCTGCTTTGCAGGCTCCCGACTCACCGAGCACCTGGCTTGAATCGAACGCGGCGCGGATGAGTGCGTACAACGGCTTTAACCTGTTGCTGGGTGACGTCGCCCCAACCGCTACCGGGGAAAGCACTCATGAGCCGCGACTGCACTACTTCACCAACCGCGGTACTGAGCCGGCGCGAATCCTTGCACCAGGTGTCTATGGCCTGTCCAATGCATCGCTTGACACGCCCTGGCCAAAAGTTACGCGTGCCGTTACGCGCTTTGCGTGTTCGATTGCATCGAGAGTAGATGTCGACGGCCTGGTGCGCTTGCTCGAGAACCGCGAGGTTGCGCGCGACTCGGAGCTTCCGTCCACCGGCGTTCCATACGAGTGGGAGCGTGCGCTTTCGTCGATTCAGATTCGCGCCAACGGTTATGGGACGCGGGCAAGTACGGTGATCACCGTTCGCAACGACGGTCTGACCACCTTTTTCGAGCGCAGTTACGACACGGCCGATCCGCAGCGTTTCTCCGATCGGCACTACGAGTTCACGATTGATCGAGCTGCCAGCCCCGCACGTATCAGGGCTCCCGGATCCGGTTGATCGTTGCTACAGAGCGCATCGCATATCGATGTGCGCAATGCCTGCGTCGTCGTATTCGTTGCCGTACGCTTGGTAACCGTGTTTTTGATAAAACTCAGCCGCATGCGTTTGCGCGCTCAGCAGTGCATGCTTGTGACCGCGCGCTCTTGCTTCCAGCATCAATACTTTAAGCAGGGCGCTTCCGACCCCGGTGCCACGGGCGGGCTTCGCAACCGCCATGCGCCCGATATGTCCGTCCGGCAGCAGGCGACCCGTCCCGATCGCGTTGTTGCCATCATCGAAAGCGACCGCATGCAGCGATAACGCATCGAATGAATCCAGCTCGATTTCGGGCGGTACGCACTGTTCTTCAACGAAAACCGCAAAGCGCAGCGGCTCCGCCCATCGGCGCATATGCTGCCAGTCACCCAGGTCGATTCGCATCGGTACGCTCTTCCGGAACCGTCGTCTCGAATGTTCGTATCTGCGCTCGCATTTCGTCCGGGATCGGGTGGGCGGTGCGCGACGCCAGCTCGGTGTAGACGTAAATCAGCTCTGCGACGATCAGTACGGCTTCGTATTGTCTGCGACGGTAGATCTCCACGACGAAGCGCAGGCTGCTGTTACCCAGTAGTGCGATGCGCCCGCAAACTTCGAGCTCGTCGTCGTAATAGGCTGCCGAGAAATATTCCACCGTCGACTTGCGGACAAAAAGGTCGCTTCCCCTGGAGACGAAGTCGTCCGGGTAATGCACACCGACAGCACGCCAATACTCGGTGATGCAGACGTCGCAGTACAGAAGATAGTGCGCGTTAAAAACGACGCCCTGCTTGTCGACTTCTGCCCAACGCACACGCAACGGTATGCGATGGCGAAAATCGGCATACATTACTTCGCGCCTTTTTTTGCATCGCCCGCGATGACGAATGTGATGCGCGCCAGGTCGATGTATTTGCGGAACGCGGCGTTCACCTGATCAACGGTGACTGCCCGCATCCGATCTTCGAACTGTTTTGAAAACTCGAACGTCCTTCCGAGATCCAGGTTCGCTGTCCACGCCGCGGCTAGCACACCATCCTGCGCTCGATTGGTCGCACGCTCCTGCAACGCACCTTTTTTGGCGTCTTCGACTTCCTTGACAGTGAAACCATCACGACGGGCGCGCTCGATTTCCTCGCGCAGCGCCTGCTCCGCCTTTGCAACGTTCTGCGGGGCCATGATCGCTCCAAGCGTCCACGACGCGACCCGATACCGTGAGCCAAGCGTCAGACCGGTTCCGGCCCCATAGCTGAGGCCGTCGCGCTGGCGCAGCCGGTCGATCACACGATTCGACAGTCCCGAGCCGCCTCCAAAGATATCGTCCGCAATCACAAGCGCCGCCGCGTCCGGATCATCGTCACGTAACGGGAAGTCGATCCTGCCGCGAATAAATGCGTTTTCCTTTTCAGGCGTATCGACCGTCAGTCGCGCTGGCGGGATGTCGCGGTACTCGCGATCGAGGCGCGCATACGGCGCTTTCGATCGGTAATCAGTGAACAGCTCGGTGACCAGAGCTTCTACCTGCTTCGCGTCGAAATCGCCGATAACAGCAATTTCACCGCGCGCGGTTCCATAAAAGTCGTCGTGAAACTTTCGCGCAGCGTCGACTGGCGTTTTACCGACGGCATCGATTCGAGCTCGCAACGGGATGTAGTAGCGCGGATCGCCGGGCGGGTACGTATTGAAATGGGCCGCGAGCGCGTCGCGCGAGATCGCTTCCGGATTATCGAGCTGCGCCTGTAGCGACGTTGCGACCTGACGCTGCAGCTGATCGTATTCGTCTGCCGGAAAACTGGCTGCGCGCATGACATGCGCAAGCAATCGAAGTGCGTCGGGCAGATTTTCGCGCGTTGTTTGAAACCCGGTCAGCCCTCCGGTCATCTGTAATCGCGTCATCTCGTCGGCGATCTGTTGCCGCGTCATCTTGTCGGTGCCACGGCTCAGCATTCCGGCGGCCATATCACCTTCGATCGTGCGACCGGTAAGCGACTCGGGACTGCCCCACCTGAATTGGGTCTGCACGTTGACGGTGCTGCCCCTGTTTTGCTTGGGCAATAGCGCAACTTTCAGTTCACCAAACGTCAAGGTGCGCGTGCGTTTGTCGATGTTTTCCTGCGAGGGTATGAATGCCTCTGACGCTGCACCCTTCTCGGAGGGCTTGTATTCAGCGAGCAGCTGCGTCGACGTAGGCGCAGGCGGAATCTCGGCGCGCAGCGGCGCGTCTTCAGGAATGTATGAACCGACGACGCGGTTGTCGCGCACAAAATACTTACGCGCTGCAACATCGACATCGCCTGCAGTCAACTTCGCCAGCTGATCGCGCTGCAGGAAAAACAGGCGCCAGTCACCTAGCGAGATGTATTCCGACAGCCCTACACCGAAGGCCTGCGGACTCGCCAGCGCGCGGTCGAACAGGGTGCGCTGTTTTTGGACCTGGCGCGCCAACTCGGCTTCCGAGGCCGACGTCTTCGACCAGCTCCCTTCGATGACGTCGATCATCGTCTGGCGCACCGGATCCAGCGGCTCTCCTTTCTTGACGACGGCACCGAACAGAACAAAACCCGGATCGCGTCCGTCGATCGTGAAGTCGAACACTTGCGCCGCCTTACCGGTCGTTACCAGAGCCTGATGCAGCCGACCATTCGGCGTATCGCCCAGAACCTCCGCTGCAATGCCGACCGCGAGCGCTTGCGGATTTAAGGCCGACGGCACGCGATAGCCCACCATCACCAGTTGCACTTCACCCGGTCGGCGCACGGTGAAAGTACGCTCACCGTCGTGCGTCGGCTCGACCGTCCAGAACGTCGGCAGTGAACGCTTCGGCTTCGGAATCTTCCCGAACGCCTGCGCGATCCAGCCGAGCGTCTTCGCCTCGTCGAACTTGCCCGCGACAATCAAAACTGCATTGTCTGGCTGATAGTAGGTGCGATAAAACGCCTGCAGATTTTCGATGCGAACGTTTTCGATGTCTGAGCGCGCACCGATTGTCGAATTGCCGTAGTTATGCCAGTCGTACAGCAGCGACTGCATACGTATCAGCATTACGCGCGTCGGATCGTTCTCGCCGCTTTCAAATTCGTTGCGAACGACGGTCATCTCCGAATCGAGGTCCTTTTTCGCGATGAATGAATTGACCATCGCGTCGGCGGACCAGTCGATGGCCCACTTCAGGTTGTCATCCGTTGCCTGGAACGTCGAGAAGTAGTTGGTGCGATCGAGCCACGTGGAGCCGTTATTCTGAAATCCGCGTCGATTGAATTCAGCGTCCGGC
>DATEOP010000341.1:0-2138 GCA_035274065.1 Burkholderiaceae bacterium | reverse complement strand
TTGTCACCAACACGCCGGCGCAGTTCGCCGCCTTCCAGCAGCAGGAATTTGCGCGCTGGAAGCAGGTGATCGAAACGCGGAAAATCACCGCCGACTGACCATGCCGGTTGCGTCGACGCCGCAAGTCACCGACTTGCGCGTGATCCCGGTCGCGGGCCGCGACAGCATGCTGCTGAACCTCAGCGGTGCGCACGGCCCGTTTTTCACGCGCAACCTGCTGATCCTGACCGACAGCGCGGGGCGCACTGGCGTCGGCGAAGTGCCCGGCGGTGAAAAAATACGGCAGACACTCGAGGACTCACGCGGACTCGTTGTCGGTCAACCGCTGGGCTCGCAGCAGAGCGTGATGCAACGCGTGCAGCGCCAATTTGCAGATCGCGATGCGGGCGGCCGCGGACTTCAGACCTTCGATCTGCGTACGACGATTCACGTGATGACCGCGATCGAGTCTGCTTTACTTGACTTGCTCGGCCAACATCTGGGAACTCCGGTGGCTGCGCTGCTGGGCGAGGGCGTGCAGCGCGAGCGCGTTGAGATGCTCGGCTATCTGTTTTTCATCGGCGATCGCAATAAGACTGATCTGCCGTACGCAAGCGAGCCACAAGCGGACAACGCATGGTTTCGCACGCGCCACGAGACCGCGCTGACGCCGCAGGCCATCGTGCGTCAGGCCGAAGCGGCACACGAGCGTTACGGTTTCAACGACTTCAAGCTAAAGGGTGGCGTTCTCGCAGGCGATGCCGAGGTTGAAGCGGTGACTGCTTTGCACGAGCGTTTTCCGCAGGCGCGTGTAACGCTCGACCCCAACGGTGGTTGGTTGTTGAAGGAAGCGGTGCGCTTGATGCGCGATATGCGCGAGGTGGTCGCCTACGCCGAAGATCCGTGCGGCGCCGAGGACGGATTTTCCGGGCGCGAAGTGATGGCGGAGTTTCGACGCGCCACCGGGTTACCGACAGCGACCAACATGGTGGCGACCGACTGGCGGCAGATGGTGCATGCGCTTGCGCTGCAATCGGTCGACATTCCGCTGGCCGATCCCCACTTCTGGACGATGGCGGGCTCGGTGCGCGTCGCTCAGACTTGTCGCGATTGGGGACTGACGTGGGGCTCGCACTCGAACAATCACTTCGATGTTTCGCTTGCGATGTTCACGCACGTCGGCGCTGCTGCTCCGGGCGGAGTCACGGCGATCGACACGCACTGGATTTGGCAGGATGGCCAGCGCCTGACGAAAGAACCGCTGCAGATCCGCGGCGGGTTTGTGGATTTACCGAAGAAGCCCGGCCTTGGTGTCGAGCTCGACATGGCCGAAGTCGACAAAGCGCATCAGCTGTATTTGAAGCATGGCCTAGGTGCGCGAGACGACGCAACCGCCATGCAGTTCCTGATTCCCGGATGGAAGTTCGATCCGAAGCGTCCCTGCTTGGTTCGCTAGATTCAGCGTAGCGACACCGGGAGCTCAATTCACTGGCGTCAGCAGCGGCTTGCCGGCCGCGTAGGCGGCAATATTATCGAGTACCAACTGCGCCATCTCACCCCGCGTTTCGTCCGTTGCACTCGCCTGATGTGGCTGCAGAACGACATTGTCGAGATTGAATAAAGCGGCCGGAGCACGGGGTTCATCAACAAACACATCGAGCCCCGCGCCACCTAGCTGGCCGTTGACGAGCAGCTCCACCATCGCCGCTTCATCGACAACAGAGCCGCGCGAGATGTTGATGAAAACACCTTTGGGCCCCAGTGCAGACATCACTTCGCGGCTGATCAGCCCGCGGGTCGCCGCGCCGCCGGGACACGCAGCGACGAGAAAGTCAACCGATCGTGCGAGTTCCACAAGATTCGGTTCGAAGCGGTACGGTAATTTTTTTTCGGATGGCCCATGCCATGCGATCTGCATGTCGAACGCAGCGGCTCGGCGCGCGATCGCCTGCCCGATACGGCCCATGCCGACGACGCCGAGTCTCTTGCCACTCATCTTGCTGGTGAGGGGAAACGCGCCTTGCAGCCACTGGCTGCTACGCACGAAACGATCGGCTGCGGCAATTCGCCGCGCGGTCGCGAGCATGAGTCCGATGGCGAGATCCGCGACGTCGTCGGTCAGTACATCCGGAGTATTCGTCACAGCGATGCTGCGTTCG
>DATEOP010000340.1:0-2231 GCA_035274065.1 Burkholderiaceae bacterium | reverse complement strand
GCGCGGGAACTGATCGAGCTGCACGAAACGCCGTACATCCCACATCAGAAAGCCCGCATCGAGCTGATTGGGTTGCAACCGGCTTCCGATCCACCGAGCGCCCCAGTGGCCTAGTGCCATCACGATCGGCCGTAGCTCCTCCCCAGCCGACGTGAGCCGGTATTCATTAGCAACGCCACCGCGAACTCGCTCGACGACGCCGATTTCTTCGAGCTTGCGGAGCCTTTGCGCGAGCAGCGTCGCAGACATGCGGGGCACACCGCGGCGAATGTCGTTAAAGCGTGTGCTGCCACAGAGCAACTCACGCACGACCAGAGGCGTCCAGCGTTCGCCAAATACCTCCGCACCGCGAGCGACCGTACAGAACTGTCCGTAATTGATCATGCAATGCAGCCTAGAGCCACCCCTTTGGTGCGGCAAGTCCAGATTCTTGACTAGACGCTACACGACCCAGGGTGGACGCTTCACTCCTCACTTCAGAGGAGGCTCACATGGACGACCGACCCGCTTTCGATGCAGCAAAATTCAAGACCACCACGCGTGCGCAATGGCAGGCCGCTGCCGAAGCGTGGCACCGATGGGGGCCATTTCTCGGTGAATGGCTCGGCGCGGCGACCGAGCGGATGCTCGACCTGGCGCACATCAAGGCAGGTAGCCGCGTGCTCGATATTGCCGCCGGCGCCGGCGAGCAATCGCTTGCCGCTGCACGACGTGTCGGACCGAACGGCCATGTGCTCGCCACTGACATCGCGCCCGCTTTGCTCGACTACGCGCTTGCGGACGCGCGAGCGGCCGGAATATCGAACATCGAGACGCGCGAGCTCGACGGCGAAGCACTCGGAGAATTGCCCGCCGCCAGCTTCGACGCGGTGATCTCACGCGTCGGCTTGATTTACTTCCCAGACCAGCAGCGCGCGCTCGCCGGAATCCGTTTAGCGCTGAAACGAGGCGGCCGGTTTGCAGCGGTTGTCTATTCGACGCCTGATAAAAACGCGTTCTTCTCGATTCCGGTTGGGATCATTCGCCGCCGCGCCAAACTGCCACCGCCATCGCCGGGCCAGCCAGGCCCGTTCTCACTCGGCGGCGACGGCGTGCTAGCAGCGGCGTACGAGCACGCCGGCCTGCGGGACATTGAAGTGCGCAAGGTCAACTCTCCCGTGCGACTACCGAGCGCGGCCGAATGCGTGCGCTTCGAGCGCGAATCGTTTGGCGCTCTACATCAGATGATGAGCACGCTGAGCGATGCCGAACGCGCCGAAACCTGGGACGAAATCGAACGTGAATTAAGTCAGTTCGAAACGGCAGATGGCTTCATCGGTCCGTGCGAAATGCTTGTAGGTGCCGGCACGGCTTAGGCGCGGGAACGACACCGATCGCGGGCGATTCGTCTAGTTCTTTGCCGGAGACGGTTCGGGAGTGATCGGCGGCGCGGCGGTCGACGGCAACGATGACGGAGCGGCTGGCTGTGTCGCAGGCGATGCAGCCGAAGCACCTGGAGGAGTCGCAGGCCGGTTGGGCACGACGACACCCGGCACCAGCGGAATCTCTTCAACCTGCACAACGCTGGTAACGAATTGCCGGGTCTCGCCAAAACAGCTGGTGGGCAGTCCGACTTTTTCTTCGTAGTGCAATGTGACGCGTTTGCCCATTACCTTGTTGATGCTATCGGCCACCGCGTCATCCCGCACAGTGAACAGAAATTTGTCGGGAATTGCGCCCGGCATCGACACCATCGCCATTTCGCCTTCCCACGTCTTGCAGAGCCAGCCCTTTCTGCTCAGTTTCTGCACCCAGCCCGCGCGCTCGCCCGTCGAATAGTTCCAATGCAGCACGACGGCGAAGTAGCCGGCAACCAGCACGATCGGCACCAGAAGCAACCAGAACATCATTTTTAGCGTCGAGGTGCGGCGGCGCGGTGAGAGGTTCGGCGGCGGTGGCGTCGATGTGCTCATCTGCGCTTCAGGAAGTGAACAAATTCTTTGTTGACGGTTTGCTGGTTCAGAAGCTCATTGCCCGTCTGCTTGCAGAACGCCTGAAAGTCGCGCATCGAACCGGGATCGGTCGCGACGACCTTCAACACCTGGCCCGTTGTCATGTCCGACAATGCCTTTTTCGCCCGCAATATCGGCAGCGGGCAGTTAAGCCCGCGGGTGTCGATTTCCTTGTCGGCGGTGAGAGGTTGCAGCACGAAAGTTGGCGCGTCGATCAGGCGATTCTACGATGCCGCCGCA
>DATEOP010000339.1:0-3590 GCA_035274065.1 Burkholderiaceae bacterium | reverse complement strand
GCTTGACGAGATCGGCAATCGAATCGTCGCGTCGATCGCCGGCGAGATCGAGACGGTCGAGCGCAACCGCGCCATCCTCAAACCGCCGAATTCGCTCGACGCTTGGGAGGCGTATCACCGCGGCCTCTGGCATATGTATCGATTCAATAAGGTCGATAACGACCGCGCCGGCCATTTCTTTCAGAGGGCTGTGACGCTCGATCCCACATTCGCACGCGCGCATGCCGGCGTGTCGTTCACTCATTGGCAAAGCGCTTTCCAACGTTGGGCCGATCGGGATAACGAAGTCGAGCACGCGTTTGACGCTGCTAGCCAAAGCCTGATCGCCGACGATCGCGATCCTGCTGCCCATTGGGCCATGGGTCGAGCACTCTGGCTGCGAGGTCGGCGCGTCGAGTCTCTCACCGAACTGGAAACGGCAGTCGATCTGAGCCCGAACTTTGCCCTCGGCCATTACATGCTTGCTTTTGTAAACGCGACGTCGGGCGACCCGCGATCTGCGATCGGGTCGTCGGATCACTCTCGGCACCTAAGCCCGTTCGACCCTCTGCTGTTTGGAATGCTTGGCACGCGCGCGATGGCGCTGGTTCGCCTGGGTCAATTCGAAGAGGCAGCCGACTGGGCGGTCAAAGCAGCGGCCCGCCCGAATGCTCACGCACACATTCTGACGATTGCTGCGCATTGTCTCGCGCTCGCCGGCCGGACCGACGAAGCGCAGTCCTTTACTGCGCAGATACGCAGGTCCACGCCCGGGTACCGGCTTGATGATTTTTTCTCCGCCTTCCGATTTTCGCCCGATGCGGAGTCTCTTTTTCGAAAGGGGGCGCAAAGAATCGGGTGACTTGACCTGTTTTGCCAGGGTGTCAGAATCACCCCGCTAGATTGTCAATACCGTCATCTACGATCAATACGGACATTCGCTCATATTGCTAACTCCTAAACCCATCAGGAGTTAACCAATGAAACGTTATGTAATTGAACGCAACTTGCCTGGAGTTGGCAGTCTCGATCGGGAGCAGCTGAAAGGTGCGGCGGCAACTTCCAACAGTGCGCTTGCGCAGCTTCCAGGAAAGGTGCAGTGGGTCCAGTCTTTTGTCGCTGATGACAAGACCTTCTGCGTCTACCTGGCCGACAGCGAAGAATCTGTTCAAGAGCACGCGCGATTGAGCGGGTTTCCGGCCAACAAGGTCAGCGAAGTGCGCGGCATCATCGATCCTATGACTGCAATGTCCTGATCCAGGAAGCCGCCGTGCCGCAAAGCACGGCGGCCCAACCGACCCAACCGACCCAACAATGCCAAGGGAACGACACCCCGATCAGGCCGACAGAGCGCGTCGCATCGCTTCACGTACGCCATCCACCAAACTCGGCAATGCCGTATTGGACGTCACGGTTGTGTTGCTGGAAGCAGGGTATGCATCGACTGCCATCGGACCGATTGAAGTCTTTCACTCCGCTGGCGTCCTGTGGAACATGCTGCATGGCGAAACCCAGGCGCCACGCTTTCGCGTGCGCATCGCTTCGATCGACGGCACCACGGTGACCAGCCTCTGCTCGTTGGGCCTGAGACCGCAGTGCGCGATTCGTGACATCAAGCGAACCGACATCATCATCCTGCCGGCTTCCGGTCTTGACGTGCAGGACCGGATTGCGCGCAACACTTCGCTGCTGCCATGGTTGCGCAGGTGGTATTCACGCGGCGCATACATTGCAGGCATCTGCTCAGGCGTTGCATTCCTTGCGGAGTGTGGCTTGCTCGATGGAAGAGAAGCTACAACTCACTGGGCAGTCGCTGACACACTGCGCGAACGTTATCCGCAAGTTGTCTGGCGGCCCGAACAGTTCGTCACTGAAGACGGACGGGTCCTGTGCAGCGGCGGCGTGTATGCATCGATCGATCTCAGCCTTTATCTGGTCGAGAAGTTCTGCGGGCATGAGATCGCGCTGAAGTGCGCCAAGTCACTGCTCGTCAGCATGCCGCGGAGCCGGCAGTCCGGCTATTCGGTGCTTCCGTTATCGCGTCCGCATTCGGACGACAAGATCAGGCAGACCGAGGAATATTTGCAGAAGCACTTTGATCGCGACGTATCGATTGACAGCCTCGCCGAGCGAATCGGAATGGGCCCGCGCAATTTCATCCGTCGGTTCAAGGCGGCAACGGGTCGATTGCCGGGCGCTTACACCCAGATGCTGCGTGTATCGGCCGCCAAGGAGCTGCTCGAGTATGGCGCCACGTCTATCCAGAACGTCTGCTCGAAGACCGGCTATGAAGACATTGCTTTTTTCAGGAGTGTCTTCAAGCGCCACACTGGAATGACGCCCGCGGAATATCGAAGTCGATTTGCGCAGATGAGTCTTGAGCGCGGTGAATTGGCTGTAGGAAGACCTGCCGCCTAGTTCTAATACTTCGGTACGCGCTGCGCCGGATCATAGAAAAACGTTTCCTCGGCAATCCGCTCACCTTCCCATCGCTGATACGCAAGCTCTTCCATTTGCGTAACGCCTCCGTCGAGCCATTCGAACCGGAAAATCCATCGAATGACGACGTAATCGCCATTGACGAATACCGGGCGAATGCACTTGGACGAGACCGTTTTTGCTCGCAAGAAGACCGCGCGTTCGTTTGCCACATGACCGTCGCGGCCGACGCGCGGCGGCGACTGGTTTTCGCGCAGCGACGCATTCTGCGTGTAAAACTCTTCGACGGCCTCGGCGTGCGCATTCTGTTCAACGCGCGCGATGAATTTTTCCAACGTATCGGACGTCGGCATGGCGCACAGGACACCGTCAAGCTGATCTGCCTCATAGAATACTGGCCTTATGCCGACCATCGATGCTCAACGTTTGCTCTCCGACCTCCGCGCGCTACGCGTGATCGGCGGGCATGGCCCCGGCGTCGTTCGACCTGCGTTCAGCGCTGCCGACATGGAAGCGCGTCGCTGGCTGCAGCGCGGATACGAAGAAGCAGGCCTCGATGCAGCGATCGATGGCGTAGGCAATGTACTGGGCCGTTCACGCAATCCCGGCAAGGCGCTGCTAATCGGCTCGCATTCGGATACCCAGCCCACCGGCGGATGGCTCGATGGCGCGTTAGGTGTTGTCTACGCGCTCGAAGTCGTACGAACACTTGCCGCCGACAGCTCGACGCGGTCGCTGCCTGTCGACGCGGTTTCGTTCCAGGACGAAGAGTCGCGCTTTGTCGGATGTCTCGGCAGTCGATCTTTGACGGGCGGATTGACGCCGGACATGGAACAAAACGCTGAGGACAGCGTTGGTGTGAGGCTGACAGATGCTCTACGCGATGCAGGCCTGGCCAATGTCGCGCGGGCCAGACTTGAGCGCGATCGATACGCCGGGTTTGTCGAGGCGCACATCGAACAGGGTCCGCATCTAGAAGATGCCGGCCTTCGTATCGGGGTAGTGACCGCCATTGTCGGGCTGCGCAGCATTCGTTTTATCTTTCGAGGCCAGCAAAATCATGCGGGCACGACGATGATGGCGCGCCGCCGCGACGCAAGCACCGCGCTCTACGAGCTCGCACACCGCATCAACATCGAATTCCCTAAAGTCGCCGCAGACCGCACTGTGTG
>DATEOP010000338.1:0-5941 GCA_035274065.1 Burkholderiaceae bacterium | reverse complement strand
ACGGTCTTCTTCGTGATCTGTTCGATTTCACGATCCCACCCGGTCAAGAATGGCTCGCTGGTGGCGATCGTCACTTCGGTCGGCGTCATCGCGACCGGCAGAATCGAATACGTCGTCGCGTACGACGACGACATCACGTCGACCACACGCGTGAAGTCGACTTTCAGCGGATCGATGTGAAAGTACGGAAGCGCAGCTTTGTCGGCAATCCAGCGAGTCAAGGTCTCCAGATCGAGCAACTGCCGGTCGGCTTGCGGTGACCGATAGTTCATCTCTGCGAGTACAACTAGCGGATGTCCTGAGCGCGCGCTCCCCCCAGTAATCTTAAAACGCTCGGCGTCGGCGGCCGACAGCAAACCGTCGACGACCAGCTGTTTGACCACGAAGCCACTGGTGACACGCCCCGGCGGTGCCTGGATCGCTTGCACACGCGCCGCTTTATCGCGCGGCGCAGTCGTATTCTTCACGACCGCTGCGCCGTCCTTAGGACTCATGCGGGCTGAGAAGCCTCATAGCGCTTGGCCATCGACTTCGCACGATCGGGAACGTTTTCAAAATCGGCCACGACAGCGTCGACCGCACGCTTCGTCAGCGGAACGCTTTCAAGCGGCTCGATGTACTTGCGGGCGAGGTAGGACTTCAGCATGTCGGCCGACATTACGTGAGCCTTCTGGTCGTGCTCGCTAGCAAACAAGAACAACGTCCGCAGCGGGCTCATCCAACGCAGCTTGGCGCGCGAGAACTCCATGCCGTTCCACAGCTTGAACCAATTGCCGCGCTGCCAGCGGCCGATCTCTTCCTGCACTCGCGCGTCTTCGACTGGATCGAGGCGTCCGATGTCGGTAACCGGATCGGGCATAACGATGTCGGCCTTGTGCTCTGCGGCCGCATGCATGATGACATTGGTCGGCACCTTGATACCGCCCGGAACCGTCGTGACCGGGAACACGCCCGACAGTTGCATGCCATCGATCTTCGCGCGCAACTCTGACGCCAGCAGACTCGACTTGATGTAGGTTGCCTGGTCAACGGGCTTGACCGCCATCGCATGCGATTCCATCAATTGCGTAAAAAACAATTCGCGGTCGCGTTCCGGCGCATTGATCAGACCCAGACCATCGCGCAGCACGCGCACCATTCCCGGAATCAATTTGACAAGCTTGTTGCGGTCTTCGGTACTTGCCTTCGGCTGTACCGACCACACGAGCTCATGGATGACATCGCGAAATGCTTTGGCAAAACCGGGCGTCTTTTCCTGCCGAACCGTCGCGGCAACAAGCACCTTGACCCACGCGCCCAGCAGGAATTCCTTGATGTAAGGCTCGAGGTCGACGCGCTCGAATGCTCGTCTGACTTGAATCGTCGTATTGATCGTCAGGATCTCGTGTTTCTCAGCCGCTTCCAACGCCTTCTTCGCGCGCGACACCGGATCGTTTTCCTCGGGCGCGATATCCGAGACAAACTTGTCGAACTCGCCGTAGAGCCGGTCGAATACGCCGAGATCGGTCTCGAAGTGTTTCAGGATTTCTGTGATTACGCGGTCGACTTCCTTCATGTAGCGCTGGTTGTCGTCGCCGTACGGCTCCCACCCGGCAGACGTACCGGCAATGCGATCTATCAGCTTGCGAGCCGGATGCGCGCTGGACGCGAAAAACGCGGCATCCATCAGGGCCGATTTCAGCACCGGAAATTGCAAGCGCGAAATCCGAGCTTTGATTTCGGACGGCACCTGCTTGTCCTGCATCACATGATCGAACAACATGCCGACAAGCTCGATCGTCAGCTTGTCCACGACGCGCGTCGATTTGGAAATCAATTCGTCGCGCATTGCGCTGACCGACTCGGTCGGCAGCGCAAAATTTCCCGTCGGACCGAGTTCTTGCAGATTCATCTGCTGAAACTCGCCGATCGATTGCAGAAGCTGCTGAGGCGCCGGCCCGTGCGACGGTAGATGCGGCAGACGTGAGCCGCGAGCATTGGCCTGCAGACGCGTCAACAGTCCGCCAAGCAACATGTTGGGCTCATCCGGCCCCGGAGCTGCTGCTGGCCCACGAGCCTGGCTCCCCGCCATGGCGGCTCCAGGCCCTCCAGCCTCCGCCAGCGCACTGGCCGAATTCGTCCCGCCATGCGCGCCCGCGGCAGCGCCGTGCGCTTGCCACGGTACGGCCGATTTCGGTGCAGCGCGCGTCCTTCTGATTGCGCGCACGTCGACGCCATGATTGGCGTAGTGATCGAGCAGCTGCCTGATAATCCGCGCGAGCTCGTCACCCAGTGGCTTCTCGTACACCGTCAGGAAAAACTCCCACGCCTCCTTGTGCAGATCCGTGTCTTCGGCCGCACGCAGCAACGCGCGCACGTATACCGCCGGGCCCAACGGGTTTTCCGAATTACGAATGGTGCTTCTGCCGAGAAGAAATGCGACGACCAGATTCAGGTCGCGCATCAATTGCTCGGCGTAACCCGCGACCTTGCTGGCATGCCGCTCGACCACGGTGTTACTTTCGACAGATATCGAGTCGACCAGGGACAGCGTTTCGGCGTCGAGCGATCCGGGCGGCGCTTGCACGCGGCCAACGGTTATTTCATGAAAGTATTGATCCTGCGTTTCCTGCAGGCGAGCCATGAACGTGTGGTTCAAATCGTCAAGCTTTGCGGCTAGATGCCGCTGCACCAGCGGCGACCCGACATCGAAGTCCCACTTTCCCGACAGGTCGTCGAGAATCGTCTTCGAGAATTCCGGAAATGCAGCGCCGATAAGCTCATTCGAAATCGCCATGCCCGACTTCAGCAGCGCAGATGCTTGCGCCGCCGTTACGAACGGGACGTCGCTGCCACTGCTGGCGCGCGACGAGTCGGAAGCCGGAGGAAACTCCATGCGATATCTGGCCGTGACCTGGTTTCTAGCAGCGCCGCACGCTCAGCGGCTTCGACACTATAGACGGCAGACTCTATCGAGCCACCGTTAGGTGTCAAGCCAGTTTAAGCAGTTACTGACGTCAAAACATCCCTAAATTGAAGGCATTAGGCGCGCTTTCGCAACGATCTTAGAGCTCAAAGCGGGCTCCCAACGAGTTCGCGCGCCTCAAACCGGTAACCCAGCCGCGCGCTTTCAGCTTCCAGCGCGCTTCGAGTTCGCGAGCTCGCTGCTCGAGCGCCGAAAAAGGTACATCCACCGGAGGTCCTATTACCGCAAGCACGACTCGGTTGCCGGCATCGACTTCGGGCAGCGCGAGTACGCGATCGTCGAAGGCGGATGCAATCGCTGCGAAGCTGGGATCGAACTTTGAGCCGAACAAGTTGAAGGACGCAACTCCTGGCGCGCGCAGCGACTTCCGGCACGCGGTGTAAAAGGCAATGTCGTCGTATACAGGGCCACGCGCCGCCGCGTCGTAAAGGTCGACCTGTAACCAGTCGGCGCAACCGCGTTGCCGCGGATGGCTGATGAACTGACGTGCATCGGCATTCACGATGCTAAGCCTTGCGTCGTCAGGTGGCAGGCAGAACCATGCGCGCGCCGCATCTATAACGTCGACGCTGAGTTCCACCGCAACCACGCTGGCACTCGGGACTTCACGCCAACAGAACTTCGTCAGTGCCGCGGCGCCAAGACCTAACTGAACGATGCGCCGTGGCTCGGGAAGAAACAGCCCCACAGCCATCATCAGCCGCTGATATTCGAGCTCAAGAGCAAACGGGCGTGCGACTCGCATCCCGCCCTGCACCCACTCGGTACCGAAGTGCAGATAGCGAATGCCGTCTTCTTCGGAAAGCGTAACCGACTCGGCCTTCCGTTGCCGTTTCACGTCACGCTTGTGCGCCCACCGCTTGCAGATCGTGCATCATGCCGTCAACCACACGCTCGAATAGCGGTGCGCTCTCTGCGGTCTTTATCCGTCCTGCTCGGACGAAGCTGCGCAGGATCAACGGCGCCAAACTGTGCGCCTTGCCCGTTTCGGCGGACGTAAACAGATAAAAATTCCGGCGAGGACTGATCCATCGTAGACGTACGCGCTCATTCTGTTCCCCCGTCCATAGGTCGAACCACGTACCACGCTGCCAACTGTCGATCATTCGGTCGATGTCGTCGTCCGACAGCTTGTCTACCGGAATCATTTCTTCCGGCTGCACCGTCAGCGGTGCTTCCATCAGATTGACTTCCGCGTGGTTGGCCGCCACGGCGCTGCGTACAACCTCCGGCGTAATCGTCAGGGGCTGGTCAGCCTGGTTCTCGACCACTGGCGGCGGCTCAACGATCTTCACCTCGTCGAGCTTGCGTTTGAATGCGGCTGAATCCAATGGCGCGCCGGTACCGTAAGCGACCTCGAGCGCTTTCACCGCTTGCGCATGCGACGCCATCAGCTTCGAAAAGAAATCGGTCGACTGCGCGGGCGAGAACTCGATCAGTTGCAAGCCTTCGCGCACGGTGCTCAGCACCGCGGGAATCGTCTTGACCAGGCGCTTGCGATCGTCCGGATTGATCTTCGGCTGCACGCTCCAAACCAAGTCCGGCACGACGTCGCGGAATTTCTTTGCAAACGACGGCTGCGTACGCTCGCGCAACGTCGCCGCCACCATGACCTTGACCCAATGTTCAAGGAGAAAGTCGCGCAGATACGATTCGATCTGCACGCCGTCGAATGCCTTGCGAATACCGATCGCGGAATTGATGGCCATGATCTCGCGCGTCTCGGCTTCTTCCAGCGCACGCTTGGCGCGCAATACCGGATCGTCGTCACGGACGCGCTCTTCGGCCAGGTATTGCTCGAATTCGGCGAGTGCCTTCTCGAAAATCGGTGGCCCGTCGTTGATCGCCACGACGATTGTGTTGACCGCCTTGTTAACCTCGGAAAGATAGCGAACGTTGTCTTCGCCCTCTGGACGCCAGCCGATGCCCGTGCTGGCAATGCGATCCATCAAACGCCGCGCCGGCTGTACCGGCGACACGAATAGTTCCGAATCTGCCAGCGCAACCTTCATGATCGGGAACTGCAAACGCGAGATTGCAGTTTTGATCTCGGCCGGTAAATGCTTGTCCTGATGAATACGATCGAAGAGCATTCCGACCAACTCGATCGTCAACTTGTCGATTTGCTTGGTTGCCTTCTCCGCGACATGCGAACGCAGGTGCGCCTCGTCGCGTTCGCTGATCATCTGCGCCGCTGCGCCGCTCTTTCCGCTCGTCGTTGCCAGCGCATTCAATCGCTGCACTTCATTGATCGACGCCAGCAGCCCCGGGTCGATCATTGCAAACTGGACCGGCGTGTTAGGGGCAAGCGGTGTTGACGCCGAACCCGTAATGACAAAGCCGGGTGACAGCATCGGTGACCCAGTGATCTGATCGACACGGTCGAACAGCGGCGGCGAAGGCAATTGCGTATGCGGCATCGACGGAAGCGGCCGCGCCGCGCCGCCGCCCGGTACGGTTGGAACCTGCATGCGCTGGTACAACGCGCTGAGCAACTGCTCGGCCGTGGTACCGGTCATTGATCCGGGCGCTGCTCCGCCGCCTTGCGTCGTGCGCGCAGCGCCAGCTCCGGGCCCGACCATCGTGTTACGAAAGCCCGTCGGCTTGAATGCCGAGGCGGCGCCACCCTCCTGCACGCCCTTGCCCTCCAGCTCGTTGTTCAGCGCCGTGTAAACAGCAACAAGCGGTTTCAGCAGACTGACATCGAATGCCTTTAATACCGAATGGCGCTGATCACCCTTGAACCCAAGCTTGTCGATTGCATCGCCCAGCGCACGGCAGAAGCGCACCGGATGAAACGGATTCTCGCGATCTCCGAGGCCAGGAATCTGCAGGGCCTTGGCGAGCCGTTGCGTCAGGGGCGTGAACGTCGAGTCCGCGGCGTTGCGAATGCGCGATGAAAAGCGGTCGATAACCATCGCCTCTTCCATCTCGTCGTACTCGACCAAAGACAAGCTGAGTGATTTGCTGCTGGCG
>DATEOP010000337.1:0-2471 GCA_035274065.1 Burkholderiaceae bacterium | reverse complement strand
CTGGCACTGGGTCTCGGCTACAAGCTGATTTTCGGTCCGCTGCTGGTCGCAGCGCTGTGTCTTCTACTTCTCGACAATAACGATCCTCAAACTGCCTTCGCACAAACGGTCGTGATCTTCGAAGCCGCAATGGGTCCGATGATCGGCGCTGCCGTCGTTGCCAATCACTACAAGCTCGACTCCGCGCTCACATCGCTGATGGTGGGCATCGGCATCCCGCTGTCGCTGCTAATCGCGCCGCTGTGGCTTAACGTTGCAAACTCGATGGCGTAGGCGCACGGCATCCGATCGGACCGCGACGGGGTTAGTCGAACCTGTCGCGTATGTAGCGATACAGCGCGCGCAGGCCGGTTGCTTCTCCACCTTCCGGCCGCCCGGGACGGCTGCTTGTGTTAGACGCCATCAGGTCGACGTGTACCCATGCGGCGGCAGCAGACACAAATTCCGCCAGGTAGAGCGCGGCGATGACAGAGCCTGCAAACGGAGTCGCGGCGACGTTATTCAGATCCGCACATTTGCCGTCAATCAGCTTGCGATAAGGTCGCCAGATCGGCAGACGCCACATCGGATCGCCGACTTCGGCAGAAGTTTGTTGCAGTGTCGAGGCGACATTGTCGTCGTCACAGAAGAACGCCTGCACTTCGGGACCGAGCGCGATGCGTGCCGCGCCGGTCAACGTTGCGCAGTCGATCAGCAACTCGGGCTTTTCGCTATCGGCCTCCGCCAGTGCGTCACACAAAATCAGCCGGCCTTCGGCGTCGGTATTGCCAATCTCTACAGTCTTGCCAGCGCGCGTTCGAATGATATCGAGCGGACGATAAGCATTTCCTGCAATTGAATTCTCGACCGCGGGAATCAGTACTCGTAGGCGAATTGGCGCGCCGGCAGCCATCAAGGCGTGAGCAAGACCGAGGACGACCGCCGCGCCGCCCATGTCTTTCTTCATTTGCAACATGCCTTCGCGTGGCTTGATGTTGAGCCCGCCAGTATCGAAGCACACTCCCTTGCCTACCAGCGTCACCTTTGGTGCGGTGCCATCGCCCCAGGTAAAGTCGAGCAAACCTGGCGCTCGCGTGCTCGCACGGCCGACCGCGTGAATCGTCGGATAGTTCTGCTCTAGCAGCTCGTTGCCGCGCAGAATTCGAACGCTGGCGCCAGCCTCTTTTGCGATCGAAGCACCTATATCGATCAACTGATCCGGCCCCATATCCTCGGTTGGCGTATTGATCAAATCACGTGCAAGAAACACACTCTTCGTAAGTCGATCGACTGCGGCCTGGTCAGCGCGCTGAGGCCACACCAATGCGGCGGGTGCCCGCTTCAGTGCTTTGTATTTGGTAAAGGCATAAGAGCCTAGCGACCACCCCAGTGCGGCTTCGGTGGCGCGCGCATCGTCGAGCTCAGCGTCGATGAAATACACACCCTCAGGTAGCGAAGTCGGCAGCCCCGCAAATGCCCATATCGACTCGGCTTCGCCGACGCCGGCGAGAACACGCGTGCCTTCACCATTCGATGGCGGCAGAAATGCAAACGAATTGGGCTCAGCCTTGAAACCGACGATGTTCAACCATTCGCGCCGCTCTGAATGCGCTTGGAGCCATTGCGGCAGCGAGACCTTGGTCACCGGCGTAATTGAAACCGCACCCGCCGAGTCGCCGGTCAAGCATGAAGCCATGAAAACCTCCCAAGCTATCTGTTGATTGTTGTAGAGATTACTACTACGCTGTTTTAATATCTACATCGTAAAATGTGAGGCTCGAATGCACGCAGGACCAACGCTTGTCCTGACCCGCAGCGATGTCGAGACACTTTTATCGCCCGATGACTGCCGCATCGCCGTCGCGGAAGCCTTCCGAGCATTTGGAAATGGTGAAACGGCGGCGCCCGCGATTGTCGGCGTTCGTGGCGTAGATGGGGGCTTCCATATAAAAGCCGGGCTGTCGCGGCACCGCCGCTCGTTTTTCGCAGCAAAGGTGAACGGCAATTTCGCCGGCAACGCCGCGCGTGGTCTGGCACGGATACAGGGTGTTGTAGTGCTCTCTGACGGCGCCACCGGCGAACCTCTGGCGCTGATGGACTCCCAATCGATTACGACGTTGCGTACGGCCGCAGCGACGGCCGTCGCTGCGCAGCATCTCGCGCGCAACGATGCGTCGATCGTGACGATCTGCGGCTGCGGAATCCAGGGCCGGGCGCAGCTGATCGCGCTATCGCGCATACGCCAATTACGCGAGGTGTTCGCGTTCGATACGAACCACGAGCGCGCTAGCGGATTCGCGCACGAGATGAAAAACGCTTTGGGCATAAATGCGCAGGAGATTGATGACCTCGCGACCGCCTCGCGAGCAAGCGACATTATCGTGACATGTACATCATCGAACACGCCGTTGTTATTCAGCGGTGACGTATCGCCCGGCGCGTTCGTGGCAGCAGTCGGGGCAGACAGTGAGGACAAGCAGGAGCTGGACGCG
>DATEOP010000336.1:0-15741 GCA_035274065.1 Burkholderiaceae bacterium | reverse complement strand
CTGGTGTTGCAGGCGTTGTCTGAACTGATCAAGCGCATCGCGTTTCTTCAGGGACTGATCGACGATCCGACCCTCAAGAAGCAGCGCAGGAGCGCCGAGGAAGAGCTGGCGGAGGCGATTCGCGCCGAAGCAGAAGCAATGCGCGAAGGCGGGCGCTGATGGCTGCTTTTGTCGCGCAGAACATCGCGCCGATCATGTTCGTCGGACTTGTGTTTTTCTTGTTGCTCGGCTTTCCAGTCGCCTTTGCGCTGGCCGCGTGCGGGCTGTTTTTTGGCTTTATTGGTATCGAGCTCGGGTTGCTACCGGCGACGCTGTTTCAGGCGATTCCGATTCGCCTGCTCGGCATCATGCAGAACGACACGCTGCTCGCGGTTCCGTTTTTCACGTTCATGGGGCTTATTCTCGAACGCAGCGGCATGGCGGAAGACTTGCTCGACACCGTTGGTCAGGTGTTCGGCCCGGTGCGCGGCGGCCTGGCATTCGCCGTCGTTCTGGTTGGGGCAATGCTGGCAGCAACCACCGGTGTAGTCGCCGCGTCGGTAATTTCGATGGGGCTAATTTCGCTCCCGATCATGCTCCGGTACGGCTACGACCGGCGACTGTCGAGCGGTGTGATCGCGGCGTCGGGCACGCTGGCGCAGATCATTCCACCGTCCTTGGTACTGATCGTCATCGCCGACCAACTTGGCCGCAGCGTCGGTGATTTGTATCGCGGCGCGTTCATTCCGGGCTTCGTGTTGACGGGCCTTTACTGCCTATACGTCGGACTCGTGGCGATCTTCCGTCCGCAATTCGCCCCTGCCCTGCCCACGGAGGCTCGCACGTACCGGGAAGCTGACAGTACGAGCGGAATGCGGTCGCTCGGGGTCCTGGTGCTGATCTCGATCGCAATGAGCGTCGTGTTCGAACATTGGTACACCGGGCACTATCCTGAGGCTGGCACCGAGGAATTGGTCATTTTGTCGATGATGGCCAGCATTGGACTCGCGTTCGTGCTCGCGCTGCTGAATCGAGCGTTGCGGCTGAACATGCTGTCGCGCATCGCCGAGCGCGTCACATTCGTGCTGATTCCACCGCTTGCGCTGATCTTTCTGGTGTTGGGAACGATCTTTCTCGGTATAGCGACACCCACCGAAGGTGGCGCGATGGGCGCCGTCGGAGCGCTGATCATGGCCTTGTCGCGGCGGCGACTCAGCTGGTCCTTGTTGAAGCAGGCGATGGACACAACGGCCAAGCTGTCGACCTTCGTGTTGTTCATTCTGGTCGGCGCCACGATCTTCAACCTGGCTTTTCAATCGGTGGATGGCAGCCGATGGGTTGAACATTTGTTGGCCGATCTGCCTGGTGGGAAAATCGGCTTCTTGATCGTCGTCAACCTGCTGGTTTTTTTCCTCGCTTTCTTCCTCGATTTCTTCGAGCTCGCTTTCATCATCGTTCCGTTGTTGGCGCCCGTCGCCGCGAAGCTCGACATCAACCTGATCTGGTTCGGCGTGCTGCTGGCGGTCAACATGCAAACCTCTTTCATGCATCCACCCTTTGGCTTCGCATTGTTCTACCTGCGCAGCGTGGCACCGATGAACGACTACATCGACAAAGTCACCGCGAAAAGAATTGCGCCGGTCACGACGGGCCAGATCTACTGGGGCGCAGTACCGTTCGTTTGCATCCAAGTCATCATGGTCGCTTTGGTGATCGCATTCCCGGGCCTGGTCACGTCGGGGCTCGGAACGGAAGCACCGGTTGATCTAGACAAGGTCCGCATTGAAATA
This sequence comes from Burkholderiaceae bacterium, assembly GCA_035274065.1. Taxonomy (GTDB): domain Bacteria; phylum Pseudomonadota; class Gammaproteobacteria; order Burkholderiales; family Burkholderiaceae_F; genus JACCZX01. The sequence continues at coordinate 13,972 of DATEOP010000336.1, read as the reverse complement.
CCTGCGTCGGAATCGGCGCCGGTCGACGCCTCAAAAGGCTTCGGGGAGCCGGCAGAGCCCTCCCCTGCAGCAGGCGCAGATGACAAGGCCGATCAGCCGGAAGACCCGAACGAGGCAATTCTTCGATCGCTTCGCAACGCCAAGAAATAGGCGAAAAAAAGCCCCGGCAGGCGGGGCTCACGACAGCAGCATGCTTGTTACAGCTTCTGATTCGCCATGAAGCTGTCGAACTCACGCTCGGTGACGCGGAACCACAAAACCTGTTCGGCACGAAATTTCGACCAGTCAGGATAGATCGCTTTCCAGCTCGGGTTTTTCGCCGCCAGCTCCGAGTACAGCGCCTGCGCCTCTTTGAACGCGGCTTCCATAATTGGTCGCGGCATTGGCCGCAGCTTGGCGCCACCGGCCACCAGCCGCTTCAGAGCATCCGGATTTTTCGCGTCATAGCGAGCCTGCATCACGATGTGGGCATGTGAAGCGGCCGCGGTGACAATCGCCTTGTAGTCGGCAGACAAACCGTCCCACGCCTTGTCGTTCATGTACAGCGTCAACTGCGGGCCACCTTCCCACCAGCCTGGATAGTAATAATTGGCCGCAACCTTATTGAAGCCGAGCTTCTCATCGTCATACGGGCCGACCCATTCCACCGCGTCGATGGTTCCCTTCTCGAGCGCCGGGTAGATCTCACCGGCCGGAATGTTTTGTGGAACGCCGCCGATGCGCGCCAGCACCGCCCCGCCGAAGCCGCCGATGCGCATCTTGAGCCCCTTCAAATCGGCGAGAGACTTGATTTCCTTGCGGTACCAACCGCCCATCTGCGCGCCGGTATTTCCCATCGGCAGATTGATGATGTTGTATTGCTTGTAAAAGTCGCGCATCAACTTCATGCCGTTGCCTTCGAACATCCAGGCAGTCTGCTGCCGCGAGTTCAGACCAAAAGGCACGGCACAGTCAAAAGCGAACGCCTCATTCTTGCCAAAAAAGTAATAGGGGGCGGTGTGCGCACACTCCACAGTTGCGTTCTGAACAGCGTCGACCACGCCGAACGCGGGAACCAGTTCTCCGCCCGGATGCGTGCTAATTTGAAACTTGCCGCCCGTGGCATCCGACACCGACTTCGCAAAGACCTCTGATGCGCCATAGATCGTATCGAGCGACTTAGGAAAGCTCGAAGCCAGCCGCCAGCGAATCTGGGCCTGCGCATGCACAACAGCCGGTGCCGCAATCGCAGCAACAGCTGCGGCGCCCGTAGCCGCCTTAGTCAAAAAGGAACGACGTTGCATTGTTTATCTCCTATCGAAGACTCTTTTCAGTAGCACGGAAGCCAGTCCCGTTGAGTGTAGTCGGCGTTTTCTCGTCCGCAACCCTTCGCAAACCAGTAATGGTTACGAGCCGCCGACGGTCATTCCGTCGATCAGCAACGAGCCACTTATCTTGCTGCCTCGAACGACCTGATCGTTTCCAACGGCGACGATGTTGCGAAACATATCGCGCAAGTTGCCTGCGACCGTGATCTCTTCGACGGGGAACTGGATTTCCCCGCCCTCGACCCAAAAGCCGCTCGCGCCTCGGGAATAATCCCCGCTTACGTAGTTGACGCCTTGGCCAATCAAATCAGTCACCAGCAACCCGGTGCCCAAGCGCCTGACCATCCCGGCCAGATCATCGGTGCGACGAGTCGCACTTGACCGGATTTCAAAATTGTACGAACCACCCGAGTTACCGGTCGATCGCATTCCAAGCTTTCGCGCCGAGTAGCTCGACAGAAAATAGCCGGTCAACACGCCGCGAGCGACAACGTCGCGCTTGATGCCGCGCACGCCCTCCTCATCGAACGGGCTCGAGCCCGGCCCCTGCGGCAAATAAGGGTCTTCGTGCAGCGTGATGTGATCCGAGAAGACCGCTTTGCCGAGGGAATCGACGAGAAACGATGCGTTCCGATAAAGCGCACCTCCGCTGGCCGCCTGCACAAAATTGCCAAGCAGGCCGCATGAAAGTGGAGCCTCAAACAACACTGGGCATTGCCGGGTTTTCAGCTGCCTAGCCGACAACCGCGCCAGTGCGCGACGCGCCGCGTAGTCGCCGACCGCCTCAGGTGACGCAAGCTCATCGGGTATGCGCGACGATGTGTACCAGTCGTCGCGCTGCATGCCGTTGTGGTCGCGCGCGATCGGCGCGACCGAGATCGAGTGTCGTGAGTACGCATAACCTCCAACGAACTGCTGCGTATTCGCCAGCACAAAGTGGCCCGACGATGTGTACACGTTGGCCCCCTCGGAATTGACGATCTGCGGGCTGACCGCGAAGGCCGCTGCCTCACAACGCTGTGCGAGTTTGATTGCTTCGCTGGTCTCGAGCGACCACGGATGAAACAAATCGAGATCGCGCGGCGAAAACTGCAACGTATCCGCATCCGGCAGGCCCGCAGCCTCATCGTCGGCCGTGAAGCGCGCGATGTTGTAAGCCGCTGCGACCGCCTGCTGCAGCGCCGGCTTGGCAAAGTCGGAAGTCGAAGCGTTGCCTCGCCGCTTACCAATGTAAACGGTGATGCCCAGCCCCTTGTCGCGCGTGCGCTCGATCGTTTCAACCTTTTTCTTTCGCACCGAGACGGACAGTCCGGTGGATTCGCTAACTTCACACGAAGCATCGGTGGCGCCTAGCGACCGTGCGTGGTCAATCGCGTCGAGCGCAAGCTCGCGCAGGCGCTGGTCTGAGAGGGCAAACGAGGTCACGTCGGTATGATAACTAACGATATGGAAGCGACGCCGGACGACGCCGAACGACCGAGCAAGACCGAGCTAAAACGGGAAATGCACGCGCTGCAAACGCTTGGCGAGCAGCTCGTCGAGCTCAGCAATGATCAGCTCGCCCGGCTGGATCTACCTGAAGAGCTTCGCGAGGCAGTCGAATTTGCGCACCGCGTCAAGGGTCATGAGGCACGTCGCCGGCATATGCAGTATCTGGGCAAGCTGATGCGACGTGCGGACGCCGATGCAATTCGGATGGGAGTCAAAAGAGTGACTGGAGAGTCGCGCGCTGCGGTGTCGTTGATGCACCAGGCCGAGACGTGGCGCGATCGGTTGCTGGACGACGATAACGCGTTAACTGCCTTCATTGCTGAGCATCCTGACGCTGAAACCCAGTGGTTTCGGTCGGCGATTCGCTCCGCTCGGCGCGAGCGAACGATGCAGCAGCCCCCCAAGCACGCACGCGAGCTTTACCGTCGCTTGCATCTCCATCTGGAAAGCCGGCAGTTGCAAAATGAGTCGAGCGATAACGGGCCGCTCCCCGATGAAGGCTAGACGCGCATTAGCCGACGAGCTGATTGTCGGCCTGGTTTCGATCTCCGATCGCGCTTCGCAGGGGGTCTACGTCGACCAGGGACTGCCGGGCTTGCAGCAATGGCTCGCACGCGCGATGACGACACCGCTGCAGGCGCACCAGCGCCTGATTGCCGATGATCGCTCGACGATCGAGCGGACGCTAATCGAGCTCGTCGACGACGTGGGCTGTGACCTGGTGCTCACCACCGGCGGCACAGGACCCGCGAGTCGCGACGTGACGCCCGAAGCAACTTTGGCAGTGGCCACGCGCGTGATGCCGGGCTTCGGCGAACAGATGCGCCGTATCTCACTCGAGTTCGTCCCGACGGCGATCTTGTCGCGCCAGGTCGGCGTGCTGCGCGAGACTGGCGATCATGCAGCGCTGATTCTGAATTTACCCGGGCAGCCCAAGGCAATCACTGAAACGCTCGAAGGGCTTAAGTCGGCGAACGGCGAAACTCTGGTGCACGGCATATTTTCGGCGGTTCCGTACTGCATCGACCTGATCGGCGGGCCCTATATCGAGACGCACGATGCGGTTGTCAAAGCATTTCGGCCAAAGTCTGCTCTGAGGAACAAGTGAACGCGCTTCTCGAATGCGTCGAGCTGCAGACACACCCGTCACCTAGCGCAACCGTCGTCTGGTTGCACGGGCTTGGCGCTGACGGTTATGACTTCGTTCCGGTCGTACGCGAGCTGCAAGCGCTCGGCGCGCCTGCCGCGCGTTACGTTTTTCCGCACGCGCAAACAATGCCAGTCACTATCAACGGCGGCGCAGTGATGCGCGCGTGGTACGACATTGTCAATGTCGATCTTCTTCGCCGCGAGGACGAGAAAGGAATCCGCGCATCGCAGACGCAAGTCGAAGCGCTGATTGAGCGTGAGGTATCGCGCGACGTGCCAAGATCGCGCATCGTCCTTGCGGGCTTTTCGCAGGGTGGCGCGATCGCGCTACAGACCGGGCTGCGCCAGGCGCAGCCGCTGGCGGGCATCATCGCACTGTCCTGCTATTTGCCGCTCGCAGATAGCTTTGCCGCTGAACGGGTCTCGGCCACCGCCGGCGTGCCGATCTTTATGGCGCACGGCACTTCCGATCCAATCGTGCCGATTGCGCGCGGCGCAGCCTCTCGCGATGCTCTGATCGCGGCCGGCCACAAGGTGGAGTGGCATGAGTACCCGATGCCGCATTCGGTCAGCGAACAGGAGATACGAGATATCGCCGCGTTCTTGAAACGAACTCTTCCCTAAAGCGCGGCTAACACACGCCGCGCAAGAGTCAACCGCTGCGCGTTGCGCGCGGAACGAGTGGCGTCACGTTGTTTGGCAGGCCCGCATTATGCGCAAAGGCAAAGCGATTCTTGCCTTTAAGCTTGGCTTCATACATCGCCAGATCGGCGAGCTGCAACAGTCGCTCCAGATCACGCCCCTGTTCCGGTGCCAGCGCAACCCCGATGCTCGCCGATACAGTCAGCGGTGGCAGACTATCCGGCGCTTCGCCTGCAAGTACCACCGGATGAGCAATTGCCTGCAGTAGCCGGAGCGCAATTTTTTCGACTTCGAGTCGCGCGCCGACATCGGGTGCGAGCACAGCAAACTCGTCTCCGCCGCGACGCGCCACCGTATCCTGCGGTCGCATCACGCGGGCAAGTCGCACGGCGATTTCGCGCAGCATCAAGTCGCCGACTTCGTGACCGTATCGATCGTTGATGTCCTTGAACCCGTCAAGATCGATAGCCAGCACCGCGCAACTGACCTGCCGCAGCTCGGAAGTCGCCAGTGCAGACGCGGCGCGCTCGGCCAGCAGGCGGCGATTTGGAAGGCCGGTGAGCTCGTCGTGCTGCGCTTCGTGTAGCGCATTGGCTTCGCGCTGCTTCAGTGTGTCGATATCCGCGATTACCAAAACGAATTCGCCCGGCGCAATTGAGCGCGCCGTCACCTGGCACCACGCGGACCCATTACCCGCGCCCATCGCACGCTTCAAATGCGCTCCGCGCTGCACGCGCAACTCACGTACGACCGCTTGATCGTGCGCACTCGCCTCTTCTGCTGCTTCGGTCACGTCACGCCAGTCCTCGGGCTCGAGCAGGCATTCGGATAACTGCGTATGAGCCAGTTCGTCCGGCGGTAGACCGACGAGTCGCAGGAAAGCATCGTTGCAGCGCTGAACGGTTCCGGACTTGACGACCGCAATTGCCTGACCCGCCGAATCGAGCACAGTACGCTCGACACGCAGTGCTTCCGATAGTCTGCGCTCGCGCGACTTCAACGCCGTCAAGTCGGCGTTCATTCCGATGACGCCCGCGAACGACCCGTCGGGTCGCTTCAGCGGTGCGGCACTGATCGACATGATCAGCCGACGGCCGCCCTGCGTCATGTGGACTGCTTCCAGATCGCGAATCGGCTTTCCTTCGCGCAGTGCCTCGAAAGCGGCGCCGACGGCAGGCTGATCAACGTCGGTTGGCAGCAGCACGTCGATCGATCGACCGACCAGCTCGCGCGTTTCGTAGCCATAAATTTCGCGAGTCGCGCGTCGGCTAACGAACGTAATGATGAATTCGTGATTACACGCCCATATCAGATTGGCCGACGCCTCAACCAGCGACTTGTATTGCGATTTGCTGCGCTTCAGTCGGTCGATCTCGATCAATTCGGCGTGCGAGGCAATGGTGTCGAGCACCAGCACAGCCTGCAGCTTCTTGCTCGGATCGTGACTTGTGTACGGCACGAAGTGGCTGCGCAACGCGAGACGCCCTCCCGAGCGACTGGTACGGGCGTTGACAACATCGAATACAGGTGTGCCACTCAACGATTTCTGCAAAGCGCTCAGCATCGCCGCGCGCGATTCGCTCTTGAACTCAAAGGCCTCGTCCCACTGCGGACGAAGACGGGTTTCGGTACGCAAGCCCCAGCGCCGCGGATCCGGACTTTGTGCGTGGACCACTCTTCCCTGCGCGTCGACCAGCCAAACGAGCACCGGCAGCCGCGCCAGCAGATCGGCCGTCGCCTCGACGGGCCGCTGGGGCGCGCTGGCGGCAGCTGCGATTGTTCCGACGACGGGCGCCACAGCGTTGCCGATCGGGGGGCGCGTTACGCAGATCACACGCACGGAGCGTGCGACACCCCCGGTATCACGCAGGCTCATGCGCTCATCGAACACCGCACCCGCGCGCAGGAACTCCTTGTAGATACCGTTGATACGAGCTCGCTCGGCCTCGGTCAACAGGTAGCCCAGAGGAAAAGCAGTTGAGTCGCTGGTCACCAGACGATCCGTCGGTGGTGGAAACTCGCGCGGCAGCACCAGAACACCGCGCTCGTCGCGATACCACGGTAGCCCCTTCATTCCACCCATCCACTCGGCGAAGCGGCGCGCGTCTTCCAGCAGACGATTCGGGCCAAACGGCTCGTGTGCAGCCCGGGTGAGAGCAATGACGATCACCGACGACTCGCGACCTGGCTCCATGAATCGCACGCGGCCGTTCCAGAGCGCGCCGTCGAAAGTACGTCCGACCGGCCTCATCTCAACCGCGACGCTGGACTTCGAAGGATGCTTAATCGGATCGAGCGCATCGGGTGGATCGGCGATAAGGCATTCGGCGACCAGGCTGCCGACGATCGCACGCTCGCCGCGGCCGATGAATTCGCACGCAGAGCGATTCACTTCAATCAGCCGGTCGTTACGCACGACAATCACGGGAGTTGGAATCGCGTGAATCGCAGCCTGCCAGCCGAAACGCGTCATGTTGTTCGCCATCGTCTGGTGCGACACGCGCGAAACATGGCGGGCCATCGGCTGCTGCCGACCGATCCACCACGCCGCTAGGAGCCACAGCGGGAAGCCCAGCATGAAAGTCGGCATCTCGCCTTGCGCACGCAGTGCGCCGATCGCGAACACCCCGATCCATGCGAGAACGTAAACCGTCCACACTCGCGGCCACCCGCCGTAACTCAGCGCAGCGAGCAACACGGCACCGGCTGCGGCATACGCGCCGGGTCCCGAGACGAATGCCATCGCGTTCGGGACGAGTGCAAGCATCAAAGCCCACAGCAGGACATCCGCGGCCGCGGTCGCGAGATAAATTTTTCCGCCGCTGGTTTCCGCCGACACTTCGCGCGGTGCGGTTGCGTACTCGGTCGCAATCAGGAACCGGATCGCTGCGTTGACGCCATACAACGCAAGCCATGCCAGCGCAAGCGCATTGGCACCGGCACGCATCGCGGCAAAAGTTGCGACAAGACCGATCAGCAGCAGCGCTGGAAGGAGTCGCCGCTCGGCGGCGAACGCGACCCGCAGGTCGAAATCGACGTGCGGCGGTCTGCGAGGAGCGCTGCGCGACTCGGTGGGTCCTCCGCTTGTATACATAGGACTACGCCGCGCAACCGCCAATCGGGATGGACCGATATCCTAGCTGTCCGCAGACAAAATCGGCAATCGCCGACCGTCGGCAGATAGCGCCTTCGAGCGCCCCTTGAGTGCCGAAAACGCTAACCCGGAAAGGTGAATTGCAGGTCCCGGCTTGCCGGCGCGCCCGTTCGCGTTACTGCAAGCGCACGCTATCTTTGGGAGTGGCGAGCTTCGGCGCGCCTGCATTCATGTCATTAGCGAACTGATAGCCGTTTTTGCCGGCCGCCTTGGCTGCGTACATCGCGTTGTCGGCAGCCGACAACAATGAATCGAAGTCGTGACCGTCCGCCGGAAATAGTGCAATACCGACGCTCGCGTGCATACGTACCGTTCGTCCCGGCACGTCGACGTTTTCGCTCGCGGCCGCAATCAGTTTTTCAGCGACGACGACAGCAATCGAGGGCTCGTCGATTTCGGGCAGCAGCACAACAAATTCGTCGCCGCCAGTCCGCGCGACGACGTCATAGTCGCGCAAAACGTTCGACAGCCGCTGCGCCACCCGCCGTAATAGCGTATCGCCGTAGGCGTGTCCGAACAGATCGTTGAATTCCTTAAAGCCGTCTAGATCGACGACCAGCACCGCTGCGAGGCGACGTTGCCGCAGGGCGACCGACAGCAGGCGACGCGCATGTTCGACCAGCAGACGGCGATTGGGCAGTCCGGTCAGTTCGTCGTGATTGGCGTGGTGCCACGCAAGTTCCTCGCGCTTCTTCAAAGCCGAGATATCAGTCAGCACGAGAATGCGCGAGTTGGCCTCGCCCGCCTGACGCGATGTAAGCTGGCACCAGATCGTACGTCCGTCCTGAGCGCGCAACATCACCTCGTGAATCGCCGCATCGCCCTTGACGCCGGCCGCACTGGTGCCGTGCTCGATCGTTTCCCAGTCGCCACGATTGGCAAGAATGTCCCCTACCGGGATTCCGATCAGGGATTCGCGTGTGACGCCCAGCATGCGTGCAAGCGCCCCATTCGGCCCTTCGATTCGGCCGCGACGAACAAACGCGATGCCTTCGCCGGCCGCGTCAAACACGGCCTGCTGGTTGCGCAATGCGACGTTGAGCTCGCGCTCTCGCTGCTTCAGTCCGGTGATGTCGCTGCAGATCCCGGTGACGGATTCAATCTCACCTGCATCGTTCAGCATCGGCAATGCACTGATGTTGACGTACAACGGCTCGGCGCGCTTGGTACGCTGAACAGCTTCCATGTCGAACACGGGTCTGCCGTGCATCACCGGGGAGAATCGTCGCAGGAATTCGCGGCGAGTGAACTCGGGAGCGCTGAAGTCCCATACGTAGCGCCCCAGCATCTCGCGCGGTTCGTAGCCGTATAGATCGCGGCACGCCCGGTTGGACACGAACGTCAGTCGCGCATAACGATCGCAGATCCAAATGAGCGACGGCGAAGCCTCAACCAAAGCGCGGTAACGGCGTTCACTTTCAGCCAGTCGATACTGTGCTGCACGACGCTCGCTGTCGTCGACGATCGAGAACACCAGTCGCGTGGTACGGCCGCTGCTGCCGCGGACCGATTCGCCGCGCAGAGTCACCCAAACGTAGCTGCCGTCGGCGCGCTGCATCCTGCACTCCTCTCGCAGCGCGGCTCCATGGTCGATATGCCGTCGGCGTGCGATTCGGACGCGGTCACGATCTTCGGGGTGCAGCGACTCGGTGAACTTGTACGACTTCATGAACGATTCGCGATCGGTATAGCCGAGGATCTCGATGTAACGCGCGGAAAACGACCGCTCACCGGTGAGAACGTTGGTATCGGCTACGCCGGCGTCGATCGCGTCCAGCGCCATTCGCAATTGCTCCCGACTGCGATTAAGTTCGGCGTTTGCCTGTTCCTGCGCGCGCGCCGAGCTGTGGGCCCGCGTGCGCATTGCGACGTTGTTCGAGAGCGCTCGCCGCAGCAACCAGAAGCCGGCGGCCGCACCGACCAGTGTCATCGCCCACGTAATGAGCGTGATCCTGCTCAACGGCATGTCGCGCGACAACAGAAACGTCAGCTGCGCAAAACCCAGAGGGACTGCAAACGCGATCCACGGCATTCCGGCCGGCGCGAAAGGCAGTAATGTCCCAAGCAGAACGGCAACGGTGAGCACGAGTTGCAACACCGCGGCTGATTCGTTCGCGGCGGGTAGCAACACCAGCGAAAGCGCCCAGGTGGTGCCTTCAAGTGCCGCGAGCGCCGAATACGCCTGGGCCGAGCGTGGCAACCGGTTCGAGTTTGCCGACATCCAGCGCAACATCCACTGGCAATGCCAGGCGCGCGTGACGACAATCGCCGCCAACACGGACCACCAGACGGCTGCTACCGGAAGCTGATTGTCCCGCCATAGAATCAGAACTACCAGCAATCCGAAGGTCAAATTGCCGAACCAAGTCGTACGGCCCAGATCGACCGACAACTTGAAGAGCTCGGAGGTGACGGCGGATTTGGCCACTTGCGGGTTGTCGAACGAAGTCGGCCGCACAAAGTGCAGCGGTTGGAGGGATAGCTGGATAATCGGTCCTGCGGCGCTCCGCCTGAAGCCACAAAAGCGGGGCAGATCAGCCTGAATCCAGATCAACCGAATCAGACCAATCGGGAGTTGCACTTTCGCGTGACGCCATATCGCGGCCGTTTCGCGCCTTCGCCCACGGGCTCGCTACACGCTGGATCGCTTGCGACAGCGCTTGCAAGCTGGCTAGATGCGCGTACCTCAGACGGTGCCTGGATCATCCGCATTGAGGACCTGGATCCCCCACGGACCGTCGCGGGCGCGGCCAGCCAAATTGTTGAAACACTAGCGCGATGCGGGCTCGAGTCGGACGAGCCGATAGTCTTTCAAAGTGAGCGCACCGCGCTATACGCAGCGGCGTTTTCGCGACTGCAATCAGCGGGGCTGGTGTACGGCTGCACATGTTCGCGCAGAGACGTGGAAGATGTGATCGAAGCCCAGTCAGGCTGGCCCGTGGGCGTGTATCCGGGAACGTGCGCTGGCGGCGCAGCGCCGGACAAGGCGATACGCGCGTATCGAGCGCGCGTGCAGGACGAGCCGTTGAGCTTCGTCGACCGTGCCGCAGGTCGCTACGCGCAGAACCTCAAGTACGACGTCGGCGACTTCGTGATTCGACGCGGCGACGGTTTATGGGCATACCAGCTCGCCGTCGTCGTCGATGACGGCGAGCAACGTATCACCGACGTTGTCCGCGGCGCTGACCTGCTCGACAACACACCGCGCCAGATTTATCTTCAGCGTGCTCTTGGGTTGGAGATGCCTCGATACCTACATGTGCCGCTAGTGCTCGGCGCAACTGGCGAAAAGCTATCGAAGCAAACCGGCGCTACGGCTATTGATGGCACACGCCCAGTTCAAGCACTGCAGGCCGCTGCACAACACTTGGGTCTCGGCATGATCGACGCGCCAGCTGTCGACGAATTGTTAACGCGCGCAATCGAGCAATGGCGCAAACTCAGTTACAACTAGTCGCGCCTTCATCGAACCGCCGCCACCACACTGGCAACTGCCACTGTCAACTTCTTCGCGTACGGCACATGTAGAAACTCGTTGGGGCCGTGCGCATTCGAATGTGGACCGAGCACACCTGTGATGAAGAACTGGGCACGCGGGAACCGCTCGCCGAGCATGTTCATAAATGGAATCGTGCCGCCCTCGCCGATCCATGCGACCTCGCGTCCATATGCCTGCGTCGAAGCCTTGGCCAAGGCATCTTTCAGCCAGCTGGAGGTCTCTGGCGCATTCCAGCCTGTCGCACCCCAGTCGGCGTCGAACGTCACACTGGCGTTATATGGCGCGTTTTCCGTTAACGCCTTGCGTATCGCCAGCGTCGCTGCCTCGCCGTCGACGGTCGGCGGTATCCGCATGCTCAGCTTGAACGTGGTTTTCGGACGCAGCACGTTACCCGCCGAGTCGATGCCTGGAAAGCCAGCCGCGCCAGTGACCGCGAGCGCCGGACGCCACGTGCGATTCAATATTCCTTCGACCGGATCAGTTGTCACCGGCATCGAATGCAGATGACCGCCGGCCCCATGCGTGCAGCTGACCCATGGAAACTCCTTCCACACCTGATCGCCAAGGATGTCGCCAGCGATTTGCGCCTGCTGCACGCGTTCGGCTGGGATCTCGGCGTGCAACTCGGGCAGCAGCACCCTACCGGTGGCCGGATCGTCAAGGCGGTTCAACAACTGGCGAGCAATGCGAAACGACGACGGCACGATGCCGCTCGCATGGCCCGAGTGCACGCCCTCTGACAGAATTTCGACGGTCAGCGTGCCGCCGACCAGACCGCGCAGTGATGTCGTGACCCATAACTGATCGTAGTTGCGGCAGCCTGAATCGAGCCCGACAACCAGCTGAACGTCACCGAAGCGCGGCGCAAGCAGCGTTAGGTAGTGCGGCAGGTCGGGGCTGCCGCTTTCTTCGCACGTTTCGATGATGCCGACGCAGCGCGGTCGGGCCACCCCTTGCGCATCGAGCGCAGCAATCGTAGTCAGCGCAGCGTAGATCGCGTAGCCATCATCGGCGCTGCCACGGCCATATAACTTGCCGTCTTCAATCACCGGCTTCCAGGGCCCGAGGTCTTCGCGCCACCCCACCATTTCCGGCTGCTTGTCCAAATGACCGTAAAACAAAACGGTGCGGTCGTTACCCAGCCCATGCGTAGCGGGCAAGTCGAACAGCAGGCAAGGCGTTTTACCTTCGATCGCAACGATCTCTATCGTCAGCCCTTCGATCGATTGGCCGCGGCACCATTGCTCTGCCGTCTTGACCACAGAGCGAAGGTGTCCATGAGCGTCCCAGCTCGCATCGAACGCAGGTGACTTGGCGGGCACGCGTACGTAATCGACAAGTTGTGGGATCAGTTCTTTATCCCACTTGGTGGCAACGAATTGATTCAGATCGGCAAGATTCATGGCAGCTCTGGGCCTGGTGTGAATGGGAAGTGTATGACTGCTAGCCTCTGGCCTCAAATTGCCCGTCCTCGGAACCGCGATGAATAAATTCATGTTGGCGACCTTGCTGCCGTTTGTATCGACGTTGGCGGTAGCACAAACTGGGAGCTACAGCACGCGTGTGCTGACGCCGGAAACCGCACTAAAGGCCACGCTTGCCGCATTGGAAGACTGCCGCAAGCGTGGCGCACAGGTCGCCGTTGCCGTCGTCGATCGCTCAGGTGTCGCGCAAGTAATGATGCGCGACCGCTTCGCCGGCCCGCATACGGTGAGCACCGCGATCAACAAGGGTTACACCGCCACCAGTTTTCGCATCGACACGCTCGAACTCGCAAAGCAAACGCAATCAGGCTCACCAAGCTCGGGGGTGCGGGCGCTTCCAAACGTTGTTGCAGTAGGGGGCGGCGTGTTGATTCAAGCGGGGGGTGCGACGCTTGCCGCTATTGGCGTATCGGGCGCCCCGGGCGGCGAAGTCGATGATGCTTGCGCAAAGGCAGGGATCGCAGCGATCCGCGATGAGATCGATTTCTGACTCACGCGCAGAAGTGCAGATCTACCTTTGTGCGATTAGTCAGAAGAAGAGCCTGGGCCGATCCGGCGCTGGTTGTGCCAAGCGGCTAAAAGTGCGATGCGCTCGTCGCAGCATTTAACCGCCTCTACCGCCCTTTTGCTCGTCGCGCCACCGCTGTTCTGGGCCGGCAATGCGGTGCTCGCACGCGCGCTCGTCGGCGAGTTTCCGCCGCTAGCGCTGTCGTTCTGGCGATGGACGTTGGCATTCGTTGTGATCGTACCGTTTGCGGCGAGGTCGGTTTGGCGTCATCGCACAGCAATTCGCCAGCACTTATCGCTTTTGTGCTGGACAAGCCTGCTCGGGGTCGGTTGCTACAACTCGCTGCAATATCTGGCGTTGCAGACGTCGACCGCTGTAAATGCAACGCTGATCGGTGCGTCGGGGCCTGTCATCACGCTGCTCGTCGGTGCTGCGTTCTTTTCATCGTCGATCGCGCGCAGGCAGTGGCTCGGCGCGGGGGTCTCGCTACTCGGCGTGTTATGGGTGATCGCGCACGGTGAGCCTGAAAACTTGTTAAAGCTGCACGTTGCAGCCGGCGACCTGATCATGCTGGCAGCAGGTCTCGCGTGGAGCATTTATACGTGGCTGCTAAGAACACAGCGCCCACCCTTGCCTCTTATCGCATTTCTGACCGTGCAGATTGCGTTGGGAGCATTGATGATTCTGCCGTTTTACCTGCTGGAGTGGATCATTACGCGCAAGACCCCCGCGCCGACA